>NZ_JBHJQP010000001.1:0-133407 GCF_042262625.1 Streptomyces sp. NPDC056347
GGGGGGGGGGGGGCCGGGGGGGGCCCCCCCCCCCCCGTTCCGGGCGGTGGTCGCGCAGTCAGCCCACGATGCCGCCGAAGAGGCCGCCGTGGGCCATGCCCAGGAAGAAGCCGATGGCGGCCGCGCCCATGCCGATGACCAGCAGGAACCGTTCACGCGTAGTCACCGAGACGTACTGTCCGTACGCGCCCGTGAGGATTCCGACGAGTCCGGCCCACGAGCTGAGCAGATGCAGGTTGTGGAACATCGCCGTCACGAAGGCGAGCACACCGAGCACCACCGTCACCGTCACCAGGGCCTGCTGGAGCGGGTGGCTCCTGCCGTCCGTGGCGAAGAGCGAGACGGGGGGACGGGGTCGTATTGCCTGTGCCATGGAGTACCTCCTGGCCGAAAAGGGGCGCGCGGTGGCGCCGCTCACACCCGATGTGTCCAGATTGCGTCTCCTGACCACCGGATTTCAACCGGAAGCCGGGGAGCGGGTACTCTGTACGGTCTGCACCGGTGTCTGCCCAGGCCAGCACGGCGGCCCCTCTCCATGGAGGGTGTTGTCGGCAGCGGCCGTTCGGTCCGGCGACAACGGTGCTCACGCATCACGACCCTCCTGCCACGGAACGACCGTGGCCGCTGAGTCCAAAGGAGGTGGGTTCCACATGCGTCACTACGAGGTGATGGTCATCCTCGACCCCGATCTCGAGGAGCGCGCTGTCTCCCCGCTGATCGAGAACTTCCTCTCCGTCGTCCGTGAGGGCAACGGAAAGGTCGAGAAGGTCGACACCTGGGGCCGTCGTCGTCTCGCTTACGAGATCAAGAAGAAGCCCGAGGGCATCTACTCGGTCATCGACCTGCAGGCCGAGCCTGCGGTCGTCAAGGAGCTCGACCGCCAGATGAACCTGAACGAGTCGGTCCTCCGGACCAAGGTCCTCCGCCCCGAGGCCCACTGAGCTTCCCGCTCAGCGGTCATCGGGTCCGAGTAGTAGCAGCAAGCAGCCAGCAGCAATCCCGCCGAGAGGTTCACCCATGGCAGGCGAGACCGTCATCACGGTCGTCGGCAATCTCGTCGACGACCCCGAGCTGCGCTTCACCCCGTCCGGTGCGGCGGTCGCGAAGTTCCGTGTCGCGTCCACTCCCCGCATCTTCGACCGGCAGACCAACGAGTGGAAGGACGGCGAAGGCCTGTTCCTCACCTGCTCGGTCTGGCGGCAGGCGGCGGAGAACGTTGCCGAGTCGCTCCAGCGCGGCATGCGTGTCGTCGTGCAGGGTCGGCTGAAGCAGCGGTCGTACGAAGACCGCGAGGGCATCAAGCGCACGGTCTACGAGCTGGACGTCGAGGAAGTCGGCCCCAGCCTGAAGAACGCCACTGCCAAGGTCACCAAGACCACCGGTCGCGGTGGCCAGGGCGGCCAGGGTGGATACGGCGGCGGCCAGCAGGGCGGCGGTAACTGGGGCGGCGGTCCCGGTGGCGGTGGCCAGCAGGGTGGTGGCGGCGCTCCCGCCGACGACCCGTGGGCCTCCAGCGCTCCGTCCGGCGGCCAGCAGGGTGGCGGCGGAGGTGGCTGGGGTGGAAACTCCGGCGGCTCCGGCGGCTCTGGCGGCGGCTACTCGGACGAGCCCCCCTTCTAGGGACGGCTCGATCCCCACTTCTTGATCACACAGGAGAAACATCATGGCGAAGCCGCCTGTGCGCAAGCCTAAGAAGAAGGTCTGCGCGTTCTGCAAGGACAAGACCCAGTACGTGGACTACAAGGACACGAACATGCTGCGGAAGTTCATTTCCGACCGCGGCAAGATCCGTGCCCGCCGCGTGACCGGCAACTGCACGCAGCACCAGCGTGACGTCGCCACGGCCGTCAAGAACAGCCGTGAGATGGCGCTGCTGCCCTACACGTCCACCGCGCGATAAGGGAAGGGTGACCGAAACATGAAGATCATCCTCACCCACGAGGTCACCGGCCTCGGTGCCGCGGGCGACGTCGTCGACGTCAAGGACGGGTACGCCCGTAACTACCTGGTTCCGCGTGGCTTCGCCATTCGCTGGACCAAGGGCGGCGAGAAGGACGTGGCGCAGATCCGCCGCGCCCGCAAGATCCACGAGATCGCCACGATCGAGCAGGCCAACGAGGTCAAGGCCAAGCTCGAGAGCGTGAAGGTCCGTCTGGCCGTTCGCTCCGGCGAGGCCGGCCGTCTCTTCGGCTCCGTGACCCCGGCTGACGTCGCCTCGGCGATCAAGGCCGCCGGTGGCCCCGACGTCGACAAGCGTCGCGTCGAGCTCGGCTCGCCGATCAAGACGCTCGGCGGACACCAGGTGTCCGTGCGTCTGCACCCCGAGGTCGCTGCGAACCTCGGTATCGAGGTCGTCGCTGCCTAAGGGCGCGGCTCACTTGAGCAGCTGAAGGGTCGCACCTCTCGGGGTGCGGCCCTTCACCGTTTCACGTGAAACGCGCTTCGCCCGAAGTCTTCCGTTTCACGTGAAACCTGTCGTTTCACGTGAAACCACGACTCAGCGGATGGCTCCGGTGACGACCCATTTGCCGGAGCGGGCGCGGAGCCAGAGTGTCGCCAGGCGGACGGCCATCATCAGTGTCATCGCCCACCACAGGGCCGTCAGGCCGCCACCGGCCGCCGGTACCAGCAGGGCGACCGGGGCGAAGACCGCGAGGGTGACGAGCATGGCCCAGGCGAGGTACCGGCCGTCACCGGCCCCCATCAGTACTCCGTCCAGCACGAAGACCACACCGGCGATCGGCTGGGACAGGGCCACCACCAGCAGTGCCGGTACCAGGGCGTCCTGAACGGAACCGTCGCTGGTGAACAGGGGGACGAACAAGGGGCGGGCCAGCACGATCAATGCCCCGAACACCGCCCCGGAGACGACACCCCACTGCACCATGCGGCGGCAGGCCTCGCGTGCGCCCTTGGAATCGTCGGCGCCCAGATACCGGCCGATGATCGCCTGGCCGGCGATGGCGATAGCGTCGAGCGCGAAGGCCATCAGGCTCCAGAGCGAGAGGATGATCTGGTGGGCCGCTATCTCCGTGTCGCCGAGGCGGGCGGCGACGGCCGTGGCGATCATCAGGACGGCACGCAGCGAGAGCGTACGGACCAGCAGGGGAACGCCCGCCTGTGCACTGGCCCTGATGCCGGCGGCGTCCGGGCGCAGCGAGGCTCCGTGGCGGCGTGCTCCCCGTACCACCACGATCAGGTAGGCGGTGGCCATGGCGATCTGGGCGATCACGGTGCCCCAGGCCGATCCGGCGATCCCGAGACCGGCACCGTAGACCAGGCCCACGTTGAGGGCGCCGTTGGCGGCGAACCCCCCGACAGCGACGTACAGCGGGGTCCTGGTGTCCTGGAGGCCGCGGAGCACACCGGTCGCGGCCATCACCACGAGCATGGCCGGGATGCCGATGCTGGAGATCCTCAGATATGTGGTCGCGTAGGGGGCCGCCGTGTCGGAGGCCCCGAAGACGTCCACCAGCCATGGAGCGGCGGGGAGGGTGACGGCGATGACGGCGGCGCCCAGCAGCAGCGCCAGCCAGATGCCGTCCATGCCCTGCCGGATCGCCGAGGCGAGGTCGCCCGCGCCGACCCGTCGTGCCACCGCGGCGGTGGTGGCGTAGGCGAGGAAGACGAAGATGCTGACGGCGGTGGTCAGCAGGGCGGCGGCGACGGCCAGGCCGGCCAGTTGCGGGGTGCCGAGATGGCCGACGATGGCGCTGTCGACCATCACGAAGAGCGGCTCTGCCACAAGTGCGCCGAAGGCTGGAACGGCGAGCGAGATGATCTCGCGGTCGTGGCGACGGCGGCTGGATGGCGGGGGTGCCGGGACCTGGGTCATGGGGGCCAATCTAATCTTCCACAGGTAATAGATGCAATGGGCTTCTAGTCCTTACATTTGTTGAGGTCCGGTGTTCTCTCCCATGCCGTTTGTCGTGATCTTGTGCTGAGTCGGAAAGTTTTTCTCCCCCACAGCCCGTGGATGGGGAAAGCGCAGGTCAGCGCCGTAGTGGCCGTGGCGTTATGAGTTTGTCCACAGTGCTGTCCCCCGCTCCGTGCACAGGTTCTGCGGAGTTCTCCACAGCATCTGGTCCGTCGTCCACATGGCCTGTGGATAACCAGATTGGCTGACGGTGCCGAGCGGCCTACCGTGGACCGGCGCCCGCACTCCGTTTCCGGTCTTGGAACCATGCAGAACTCGACGCGCCGGAACCGGAGTCGGGCGTCTTGTTTGTCGGTGCTGTGCCGTAAGAAGGAGTGGCATGGCGAGGTCCGCGGAGCGGACGGGAGGAGGTGGCCCGGTGAGTATCCCCGAGCCCTTGGACGACCCCTGGGCCGAGTCCGGTCCCAGTGATCGCCTGCCCGTTTCCCGGCAGCGCCGTGCCGAGGGCCAGAGCCGCGGCGAGCAGCACGAGCGCGGCAGGGAGAGCGGCGGCTGGGACGGTGGTTCCTCCTCGGGTTTCGAGCGGGTGCCCCCCCAGGACCTCGCCGCCGAGCAGTCCGTCCTCGGCGGCATGCTCCTGTCCAAGGACGCCATCGCGGAAGTCGTGGAGGTCATCAAGGGCCACGACTTCTACCGTCCCGCGCACGAGACCGTCTTCCAGGCCATCCTCGACCTCTACGCCAAGGGCGAGCCGGCCGACCCGATCACGGTCGCGGCCGAGCTGGTCAAGCGTGGCGAGATCACCAAGGTGGGCGGGGCGCCGTACCTCCACACCCTGGTCCAGTCCGTGCCGACCGCGGCCAACGCCTCGTACTACGCGGAGATCGTCCACGAGCGGGCGGTGCTGCGGCGGCTCGTCGAGGCCGGTACGAAGATCACGCAGATGGGATACGCGGCCGACGGCGATGTCGACGACATCGTGAACTCCGCGCAGGCCGAGATCTACGCCGTCACCGAACAGCGCACCAGCGAGGACTACCTGCCGCTGGGCGACATCATGGAGGGCGCGCTCGACGAGATCGAGGCGATCGGTTCGCGCAGTGGCGAGATGACGGGTGTGCCCACGGGCTTCACCGACCTCGACGCCCTCACCAACGGGCTGCATCCCGGCCAGATGATCGTCATCGCGGCCCGTCCCGCCATGGGTAAGTCCACGCTCGCCCTGGACTTCGCGCGGGCCGCGTCGATCAAGAACAACCTGCCGAGCGTCATCTTCTCGCTCGAAATGGGCCGCAACGAGATCGCGATGCGCCTGCTGTCCGCCGAGGCGCGCGTCGCACTGCACCACATGCGGTCCGGCACGATGACCGACGAGGACTGGACGCGGCTGGCCCGACGGATGCCGGAGGTGTCGACCGCGCCGCTGTACATCGACGACTCCCCCAACCTGTCGATGATGGAGATCCGGGCGAAGTGCCGTCGGCTGAAGCAGCGCAACGACATCAAGCTCGTGATCATCGACTACCTCCAGCTGATGCAGGCCGGTGGCTCCAAGCGGTCCGAGAGCCGCCAGCAGGAGGTCTCGGACATGTCCCGAAACCTCAAGCTCCTGGCCAAGGAGCTGGAGGTCCCGGTGATCGCGCTCTCGCAGCTGAACCGTGGCCCCGAGCAGCGCACCGACAAGAAGCCGATGGTGTCCGACCTGCGTGAGTCCGGCTCCATCGAGCAGGACGCCGACATGGTCATCCTGCTGCACCGTGAGGACGCGTACGAGAAGGAGTCCCCGCGGGCCGGCGAGGCGGACATCATCGTCGGCAAGCACCGAAACGGCCCCACGGCCACCATCACCGTCGCTTTCCAGGGCCACTACTCCCGCTTCGTGGACATGGCACAGACCTGATCGGCGATTTATAGGAACAGATCCGCTCGGCAGCCAGCCGCTACGTGTCCCCGCTCGAGATCGCACCGCACAGCGCCGGGGCAGCTGTTGACCTGACTCTCGCTGATGACGCAGGGCGCGAGCTTGACATGGCCACTCGTATGAACGCCTCTCCGGAGGAGAGCGCGGGCGCTTGTTACACGCAGGCCGACAGCATCAGTGACGAGGCTCGCTCCCATCGGGAACTCCTGGGCACTGCGCTCACTGCTGCGGGCCTGGTCAACTACCCCACAGAGTGGTGGCACTGGTCATACGGAGACCGCTACTGGGCCTTGCAAACAGGAGGGACAGTCGCCCACTACGGGCCCATGGAACTCGGATGACCGGCACGGAACTCATCGAGCAGCTCAAAGAACAGCTCGATCGCGGGCCGGTCCATGGCCTCGGCCGCCCGCTCGATCTCCACCGCCCAGCCCAGCGAGCTTTCGTACTCATACCCCAGCTGCGGCCACAGCCAGTCGGCGAACGGGCCGCCCTGCCGGAAGTCAAGCTCTTCCTTGGCGCCGTGAACCTTCAAAGCCACGTGATAGCCAAACAGCATGGAATCCAGATGCTGCAGCGAACTCCCTCGCACCCACATCCCCGGGCGCAGCCGCACCTCGTCCAGGAGGTCGTACACATTGCGCATCTCGGTGAGCTGTCTGGGCGCCCGCCGGGCCATCCCCGCCTCTGCCATGCGGGAATCCTACTGTCACTTCGAGGACCACCGAACGGGGCAGGGACTTTCGAACAGCGAGACGAAACTGCCCTGCGGCATGAGATCGCCTAGGTCAGACGTCAAGCATCACCCGACGCCGAACCGTCAGGCTTCACCTGACGCTCGACAAGTCACCTCGGGGCGCTAGTTGCGGAACCCGTGGTCAGTGCCCGAGGAAATGACATGCCCGTGAGACAGAAGGCATGCCAACGGTCGTGAGACACCGCGAAAATCTGCAGGTAGAAGCATCGGGCTATGCCACAGGCGGCGAGATCTTGCACGATTGTGTGGGGTCTCGGATTTCGCTGCACAGTCTCACGCTCCGCTTCATATCGGCTGCACTTGTAAAGCGGCCGTGAGACAAGCGGATCGACGCGTTCACTCTTTCGGGATAGTTGGCTCCAAGCTCAGGCGCCTGCTCTCGACGGCGGGCAGCCACACTTCGGGCGCCGAGGTTTCCGCAGTACAGAGGGGGGCTGGCCATACCATCGACCGACCCGTTGCCCGGATGGTGCGGCAGCTTTCGGACAGCGAGGCTGAATGCATACGGATCCACCAAGCAAAAGGGAACTCTCTGTGTTCAGCTCCAAGCCGCCGCGCCACCGTACCGCCCGTGCCGCTGCCGTCGGCGCTCTCGCGGTCGCGGCCTGCGTCACTGTCATGGCCGGCAGCGCCAGCGCCATCGTCAACGGGTCGGACTCCACCGAGAGCTACCCGTTCATGGCGACCATCCCGGAGTCCGCCCCGGACCAGGGTCTGGTCGACGGGAACTGTGGGGCGTCGCTGATCGGTCAGCAGTGGGTGCTGACGGCGGCCCACTGCCTGGCGGTCGAGGGCATCAAGCTGGACGGCATCGTGCGGGTCGGCAGCGACCACCGCAAGTCCGGTGGCACCGTTCGGAAGATCGACCGGACCTTCGTCCACCCCGGCTATGTGAACGGCGACAACAAGGCTGCCAACAAGGACGACATCGCGCTGATACGCCTGGACCGCCCGGTCGCCCAGCAGCCCATCAAGATTGCCGAGCAGGCAGGGCCGCCCGGCACGCCGACCCGGCTCCTGGGCTTCGGCACCACCGTCGACACCGAGTTCAAGTTCCCGGACCGGCTGCAGGAGCTGAACACCCGCAGGGGCGCCGAGTCCGAGTGCGCGCCCGGCTACGCGGACCGGACCCGGCTGTGCACGATCACCACCGTGCCCAAGGCCATGGCGTGCATGGGGGACTCCGGCGGACCGCAGGTCCAAAAGGGCCGGGACGGCCGCTGGGAGCTGATCGGTGTCACCTCCGGGCCCGGCGCCCCGGGCGTGCCGTGCTCGCAGGGACCCGGCCTTTACACCAGCGCGCCCGCCTACGCGGGCTGGATCAACAAGACCATGAAGACCAACAGCGCTCCGTCGACCGCGGCCAAGAGCTCCGACCTCGCCGAGACCGGTACGAACGACAACACCGCGGCGATTGCCGGCGTGGCCGCCGCACTGATTGTCGCCGGTGGCGGCACCGCCCTCGCGGTACGCCGCCGCAAGACCCGCCACGCCGCCTGAGCGAAACCGCCGCATCCCAAAGGCAGCCCCCCTCGCCACGGACCGCCGAACTTTGCCGCGCCCTGCCCGCCTCCCCTGCTCCGTACCCCGAGGAGCGCATCGTGCCCCCGTGCCCCGCCCACCTTCTCCAGGGCAGGGGCGGGGCACGGGGTGCCGAGCGGAACCCACAACCGGCCCTCAAGGTCAATGACCCGACGTCGGAAACGGGCACTCATCCGAGAGTCCTTCCTCGGTGAGTGACGGGAAGAGAGCTATGAGGGCACAAGGTCACGAGGTGATCGCGTCATGACTGAGATCGTCTTGATGTCCGACCCGAGGGTTGCAGCCGTGCCTGTTCAGGAGTGTGGTGAACGGCTCGTCGATGTGCGACGGGACAACTCTCTTCTGGTTGATGAGCGGGAGTGGCAGGACTCCGCAGGCGCCTTCGCCCATCTACGGGAAGGAGTGCACGATCGGCTCCTCAAGGCCCAGGCGCAGCTGCCTCAAGGGATGCGGCTGCTGTTCGTCGAGGGGTATCGCCCACCGTCCCTTCAACGCCGCTACTTCGACGAATACGCAACGCAGCTGCGGGCCGATCACCCGGAATGGTCTGCTGAGCAGGTCCGCTCGGCGGCCAGCCGCTACGTGTCCCCGCCTGAGATCGCACCCCACAGCGCCGGCGTAGCCGTTGACCTGACGCTCGGAGACGCCGACGGCTGTGAACTCGACATGGGCACCCACATGGACGCGACTCCGGAAGAGAGCTCGGGCGCCTGTTATACCCAGGCCGACAACATCAGCGACCAGGCCCGATCCAACCGAGACATCTTGGGTGCGGCACTTACCGCTGCGGGCCTGGTCAACTACCCCACAGAGTGGTGGCACTGGTCATACGGAGACCGCTACTGGGCCTTGCTGACTGGAGCGGCAGTCGCCCACTTCGGGCCCATGGAACTCGACTGACTGACGTTTCCTGAGACGAAATCGTCACGACATGACGTGAGACAGCCTGAAGGGCCGCAGGTCAGAGCTCCGCCACATGACACAGGAGCTGAGAAACTACAGACGGTCCTCGGCGTCCGAGTGTCCGGGGTATCCGTCCGGCGTCCGATGCCTGGTGTTCGGCGTCCGTGCGCGGAGTGGGCATCTCGCGGTCCGCCCGGCCGGGGCGGTCACTCCGCGGACCGGTCCGCCCGCCGCCGCTCCCAGTCCCGGAGCGCGTTGACGCGGTGATCGTGCTCGTAGCGGCCGCTGAAGGGATCGGCTCGGTCGATGGCCCTTGCGGTGCGCGGATCGTCGCGCAGGACGAGGCGCAGCTGGTGGTTCCCCGATTCCACAGGCAGCGCGCGACGATGCGGCGATGCACGGGGTCGGGGCGGTGACGATGGGCCATCACCGCCGACCAGGTCTCGGGCTGTGACGCCGGCCGAGGGCCGGGTGGATCTCTCTCCGGTTCAGGATGTCCCCGTCCGGCTGCTCGGCGGCGCGGGCGATCAGCCCGTCCGCCGGAGCCATGACACGGAAGGCCCGTTCCAGCTCGGTCAGGATGGCACCGTGCCCGGGCCGTGTGACGAGACCGCCCGAGAAGAGCTGGCCGTCCAACTCCCAGGTGTACTCGCTGTTCTGCACCGAAACCGTCTCGGCGCCCCCGCCCGTACGGCCGATACGAGTCGGCGGTCGAGCTCGGCCTCACCGATGTTCCCCACTCCGCGCCCGCTGATACGGCGGCGCGGAGCAGCTCAGCCGATCTCCGGCGGCCAGTCGGGGGCTGGGTCCTCGGTGAGCAGTGGCCGGAGGGCGCCGAGGACTGCGCCGATGCAGACATCGCGCAACTGGGCGCGGGTGCAGGTCTCGTGGGCGAGCCAGTCGACACAGAGGACCTGGACGAAGACCAGCCAGCTCCTCAGCACGCCGGAAACGGCCTCACGCGCACCCTCGTCGGCGAGGGGGAGCACGGCCAGCAGGCGTGTGCGGAGCGCGTCCAGTTCGTTCGCCATGATCGTGTGGATCACGGGGTCGCCGGCGAGAACCCGATTCGCGGCGAGGACGGCGTGGCGGTTCGCCACGAAGTAGTCGAGATGGACCTCCATGCCCTGGATGAGCTGGTCCACCAGGGAGTCGGCGGGGTCGAGCCGGGTCTCGGCGAGCAGTTGGTCCGCGGCCTGCTGATAGACGGCCGCGAAGAGGGCGTGCTTGCTGGGGAAGTGACGGTAGAGCAGGGCGCGGGACACACCCGCCGCCACGGCGACCTCCTCCATCAGGACTTCGTCGTACGGACGTGTGGCGAAGAGCCGTGCTCCGACGCTGAGGAGCTGGGCGCGGCGTTCGGCGGGGCTGAGTCGTTGGCGGGGAGGCACGGAGAAAGGCTACTTGACATGTGTCTACTAGTGCGTCCAGCCTAGTAGACACATGTCAACAAGGGTGGACCGGCACACAGTTCGGAGGGGTCATGGCAAGGACTCTGCGCGTACTCGCACGGTTGATGGGCTGGTCCTGTGTGGCGATCGGCGTGTATCACGTGCTCCTCGGCAACGCGGCGATCCCCGGAGCCGGCTCCGCGGGCCCGACGGTCGACAGCTGGGGCCGGTTCATGGGGGCCGGGTTCGTCGGCTACGGGCTGGCGTGGGTGTGGGCGGCGAGGCAGCGGCCCGTCCCGGCCCGGGTGGTGCGGTGGCTGGCGGGGGTCTTCCTGCTGGGCGGAGCGGGGCGGCTGCTCTCGCTCGCCGTGCACGGATGGCCGCACTGGTTCCAGATCGCGCTGACCGTGGTCGAACTCGGCCTGCCGCCGGTCTTCTTCTGGCTGGCCGCCGCGGACGAGCGCACCCTGCGCGGCGACGCGGAGACCGTGGCCGCCGGTCGGTGAATGAGCCCCGGGGCGGCGGACGCGGGCAGGCTCCGTCGGTACGTCCGGGGCAGGGCCGCTCCTTGGCCTTGACCTCGATCATGGTTGAGGTTGTTGGGTGGGTGATGGTGGCGCTCCTGGCCACCACTTGAGCCATCCGGCACGGAGAGGACACCGTCATGACGAGCGGCATTCTTGTAGTGGGGACGATTCCGCCCGGGACCCAGGACGCGGTGATCGGCGTGGTGAAGGGCCTGGAGAAGGCGTTCAACGAGAAGGACCCGGTCGCGTTGGGCGGGCAGTACGCCGAGTACGCGTCCTGGACCAACGCGAGGGGCACGCGTCTTGACGGCAGGCAGGAGATCTTCGAGTCCGGTGCCGTGGCGCTGAAGAGCTTCCTGCGCGACTCCTTCGCCCGGTACGACGTGGTCAAGATGCTGGAGGCAGCCCCCGGCGTGATCGCGGTGAACGTGGTGCAGATCCCCGTCGACAGTGCGGGCAGGGCTGTCGACGGCACGCAGGGAGCCACGCTCTACGTGATCGCCGAGCAGGCCGACGGCTGGCACATCGTGGCGGGCCAGAACATGGCCGTCGATCCGCAGACGGTGTGACACCCGCTCCCGGCACGGCCCGCTGCCCGGGCCCCGGCAGCCGCGGCGGGGATCAGGAGCCGGTCCCCGCTTCGGTGCGGAGCCAGTAGGTGCTGTCCGACCGGTCGAGGACGTCCAGTTCGACGAGGTAGCGGCGGATGGCCACGTGGTCGGTGCCGGAGCCGTCGCTCCAGCCGCGCAGGATGTCGTTGACGGCCCGCTCGGGGTAGCGCTCTCCGGGGCGGAAGTGCCGGTGGGCGAGGTGGGCCAGGACGGTGCGGCGACGGCCGAGCCGGGAGGGGACGCCGAGCAGGCGGTCGCCGTCGACGAAGGTCCGCAGCAGGAAAGCCGTGCCCTCGTCGCCGGTGTCCGTCTCGGCGACGGCCCGTTCGGCTCCGGCAGGGGAGCGCAGGACTTCCTTGAACCTGCCGGTGGCGGCGGTGAGCCGGCCGTCGTCGTCGGCCACGAGACCGCCGCCGGTGAGTCTGTGCAGGGCGAGGGCCACCTCCTTGGCTGTCGCGCCGGTGGCGGACGCGATCTCGGCGGGCGTTGCCGCGCCCAGCACGATCGCCGAGAACACCCGCAGCCGGGTCTCGTCCGCGAGTAGACCTGCCAAAACCTGTGCCGTCACTGTGCGGTTCCTCGATTCGTTCGCTTCGCTCGGAGCGTCCGTCGCCCATCGCTTCGTCGTGCGTCGTTCCTCGGGCGCAATGTCGTCGACACCAGGTACACGCAGGTAGCGAATTTCGTGCCCCGCGTCGGCCCGGCACCGAGCCCGCCTTCCCATGCGCCACAGGGTCGGGGAACCGTCCCGTACAGCATGATCGTCAGGTTCAGATGTGACTGAAGAGACGCCTGTTCTGACTGACGACCATAGCCAGCTGATCTCCGACCTGTCCGGGATCGTCGATGACTATCCCTCCGTGGATCCGGAGGCGACTCTCGTCGTGCTCGCCGACGACGCGGCGGAGGCGATCGGCCATGACGGCGATCCGGCGGGACGCCAGGAGCGGACCGGATACGCGATCCTCCTGTACGCCACCTGCTGGTACGTCTCGGCACGCGTTTTCAACAAGTCCCTGTTCGCGGCGTACACGGAGGTCCTGGACGGGATCCGTGCCACGCTCGACCCTGCCGCTTGCGCCTGTCCGGCCGGAGCCCATCCCACCGACCTGGACTCGGGGTACGGGATCGAGGCTGGAGTCTCCCTGCTGAGCGAGGCCGGGAGGGCGGTGTTCGCCGAGGACTACGACCTCGACGACGAGGAGTTGGCGGCGTTCGACTGCGAGGGCTTCCTCGCGGAACTCGTCGGCCGGGCGGCGGACCGGGTGCGCGAGGCGTACGAGGAGATCTTCGGCGGCATCGACGTCTCCCCGCTCGACGCGCGGTTCCTCCGGGAGGACGGCACGATCGACATCGTCGCCATGCAGGAGGCGATCCAGCGCAGCTGGGAGGAGAACACCGGCCCGGTCGCGCTGTGGTCGGCCCGGCGCCTGCTCTCCGGGCAGATGCGGGAGACGGAACGGCTCGGCCTGTTCCTGTGCCTGTGGATGGGCATCGCCCAGACGTACGCGGGACTGCCGCCCTCCTACGCGAGGGACCTGGCCGCCGCCCTCGCCACCATCGACCTGGACGTCAGCTGCGACCATCCGAGGCACCCCTGGTCCACCGCGGACTCCACCACCCGGAGCCGGTACCTCGCGGTGGTCCACCTGTACGCACCGGACGAGCATCCGGACACCCCCGTGCCCGCCGAGCTCTCGACCCGCGAGCTGTGGGAATGCCCGGTGCAGTACGCGGAGTTGGCGCGCAGGGCGCTGGACGACCTCGAAGGCTGGCGGGTCATGCGCGGCGGCGAGGAGGAGGACTGGGAGGACTGAACGACGCCGTACGGTCCTGGTCCGTTTCCCGAACCCGGGGCCCGGTCCCGGCCTCGGGAAACAGGGTCGGGAAAGGGGTCGGGAAGCGAGGTCGGGAAACGGGGTCGCCACCGCCCGGTTCTCCGGGTAGTCCTTGACCATGATCTCCCAGCCCGAGCAATTGCTTCCCGGAACGCGGCGCGCTCTGCTGCACCACATCGCCACCGCACAGTCGGAGGGCCGCGCGCCCTCGCTGGTCGCCGCCGTGCAGAGAGAGGGGCAGGTCGTCTGGAGCGGCTCTCGCAGCTGCGTGGACGGACATGCCCCGGACAGTGACACCCAGTTCAGGATCGGCTCCCTGACCAAGACCTTCACCGCGGTGCTGGTGCTCCGACTGCGCGACGAAGGGCTGCTGAACCTGGACGACCCGCTGGAGAAGCACCTCCCGGGCACCGGCGTCGGCGACGTCACGGTCCATCAACTACTGGGCCACAGCGCGGGGCTCGCCGCCGAGTCCCCCGGCCCCTGGTGGGAGCGGACCCCGGGCACGCTGCGGCCCGGGCTGACCGACGTGCTCGGCGAGCAGGCCCGAATGCATACCCCCGGCCACCGCCACCACTACTCGAACCCCGGCTACACGCTGCTCGGCTCACTGGTCGAGCGAGTACGCGGGACGAGCTGGGAGCAGGCGCTGCGGAGCGAGATCCTGGAACCGCTCGGCATGCACCGCACCGGTGCCCAGCCGGAGGCCCCGCACGCGGGTGGCTGGGCCGTGCACCCCTGGGCCGACGTCATGCTGCCGGAACCGGCCGAGGACCTCGGGCTGATGGCCCCGGCCGGGCAGCTCTGGTCCACGACGCACGATCTCCTGCGTTTCGCGGCCTTCCTGACGGAGGGGGACGACCGGGTCCTCTGCGCCGACTCCGTGGAGGAGATGCGCGTCCCCGCCGCGCCGGCCGGCTCCGACGCCTGGCAGTCCGGCTACGGGCTGGGGCTTCAGGTGGTCCGCGACGGTGACCGCACGCTCTTCGGACACACCGGTTCGCTCCCCGGCTTCCTGGCCGCCCTGTGGATCAGCGTCGAGGACGACGTGGCGGCCGTCGCGCTCACCAATACGACATCGGGGCCGGCGATCGGCGAGGTGGCCGCCGGACTCGTCGGCATCGTGGCCGAGGCCGAGCCCCGTATCCCGGAGCCCTGGCGCCCGCTGCCCGAGGCCGAGGCGGATTCCGAGCTCCTCGCGCTGACCGGCCCTTGGTACTGGGGTACGCGCGCCAACGTGCTGCGGCTGGCCCCGAACGGTGGGCTGGAACTCACCCCGATGCATGGTGCCGGCCGCGGCGCCCGGTTCGTCGCCGGGGACGACGGCACCTGGACCGGCCTGGACGGCTACTACGAGGGGGAGGTTCTGCGGGTGGTCCGGAATGGCGACGGCAGTGTGAACCATCTGGACCTCGGGTCCTTCGTCTTCACACGGGAGCCGTACGACCCGGCCGCAGCCGTTCCCGGCGGTGTGGACGAGGGGGGATGGCGGGGCCTGGGCGACTGACCGTGTGTTTCACGTGAAACGGCCGTGTTCCGTGCGAACGGTCATGTTTCATGTGAAACGGCTCCGGATCAGCTTGTGGCCGACTGCTGCGAGCGACAATCAGGCGCTGATCCGTCAGAGAAGGAGAGCATCTGATGATGCCGCCGTTCTGTCCCATATGTCGCGTTCCGTACCAGCATTCAGGCTTTGAGTACGGGGACTTCACCCTCGTGAGCTTCCGTCCCACAAGGGCGTATCCGGATGACTGGGCCGGCCACCCGGAGCACTGCGTGTGGTTCTGCCCCTCGCATCTACCCCTCACGGAGGGGCTGAGGCATCTGCCGGCCGAGGAAGCCCTGGCGCGTATCCGGGTGAGCCTGCAAGAGGCGGCGGATCAGGGAACCTGAGGCTCAGACGGTCAGCTCGCGCTCCAGCGGGGTACGGAAGCGCGGCGTGATCCGTACCGGACCCACCCACCGGGAGAACCGGGATGCTTCTGCCTCGATCGCGGCGGAAGCATCCCGGCCGACAGCGGACAGCAGTCGCCAGACCGGCTCGCCGTCCGCCCGCTGGGCCCAGCCACCCACGATCCGGCCGTTCCACCACACGGACGGGCCGATATTGCCAGACCGGTCGAAAAGAGCCTCCCGGTGCTCGGCCGGCAGATGGAACCCGCGGTCGGCCCACCCCATGGCGCTGGGGTCGAGAGCCGGGAGCAGAGCAGCCCAGGGTTCGGGGGCCGGATCGGGGTCCAGATCATCCGGCAGTACCCATCCGGTGGCTCCGTCGTCCAGCAGGACCTGCTCGGCATTGACGGCTGCCAGAGCCTTGCGGGCCTGGCTCAGGGACCACCCCGTCCACCACTTGAGGTCGCCCTCGGTCGCCGGCCCGTAGGAACCGAGCCAGCGCCGGGCCAGGTCCGCCCGCGCCTGCTCCGGCTCCTCGACGGGCCAGGGCTCGGACACGGTCCAGCGGAACTGGCTGGAGGTCCAGGAGCCCCGGGGGCGATCCCGGCGGATGCGGCCCTCGGCAGCCAGGATCCGGATGACCCGGGAGGCGACGCCCTGTATGCCCTCGGCCTTCTTGCCGGGAAAGACCGTGATCTTCGTACGCAGTGCGGCGACGGCGGCGGAGAGTTCGGAGCCGGTGGCGGTACCCCGGTCGGCGAGCTCGGCGAGTGTCTGCTGCTCGGTCTCGGTCAGCCAGCGCTCGTCCAGCCCGTTGCCGTCCTCCGCCAGGTGCTTGAGGAAGGTCCGGCGCTCCTTGGCGGCCACTGCGCGGGCGTTCGCCGCGTCGACGCAGGGGGCGGCTTCCCGGGGCACGACGAAGAGGGTGTTCCGCATGGAGAGCTGTCGGACCAGCGAGACGTCCCCGTAGAGGGCCTGTTCCACCGGGACGGTGTCCGGCTCGGCCATGCGCGCGCAGGCGGAGAGGAAGACGGTGGCGGCATCGGTGGCATGCAGCGCGACGACGGCCTCGGCCACGGAGACGGGGGAGGAAGCCCGTACGGAGGGGGCCAGGAGGTGGCGCCGACCGAGCCGGATTCTGCGCTGTTCGTCGCTCATGCGGTACACGGTCGGCCTCCTGGTCGGACGGCGGGGTTCAGAGGGCGAGCTTGAAGCCCACATGGCTGGGGGTGAAGCCGAGCCGTTCGTAGAAACGGTGGGCATCGGTCCGGGTCGCGTCGGACGTCAACTGGACCAACTGGCAGCCCAGGCGCCGGGATTCCGCCACCGCCCATTCGATCATCAGGGTACCCAGGCCGCTGCCGCGCTCCTCGGCGTGGACGCGCACGGCCTCGATGATCGTGCGGCTCGCGCCGCGCCGGGAGAGCCCGGGGATCAGGCTCAGCTGCAGGGTTCCGACGACCCGGCCCTCGCGCACGGCGACCACGAGCTGCTGGTTCGGATCGTCCGCCAGCCGCCGGAACGCCGCGAGATACGGATCGAGGTCGTCCGGTGACTCGCGCTGTGCGCCCAGCGGATCGTCGGCGAGCATGGCCACGATGGCCGGGATGTCGTCGGGGGCCGCGGGCCGTATATCGAGATCGGTCATGACCGGCAGGGTACGCAGGTCACGGAGTCCACGCAGGTGCGCGGGCCACGCGGGGCGTCGCGCGGGCGGCGCTGGTTCGCACCGCCCACGCGGATGCCGGGGCGTCAGCCGGTCGCCACGGTCAGCGGGGCGTAGCGACGGGTCCAGTCGCCCGGCAGGTCCGGGGTGCCGAGCGTCATCATCGTGGTCGAGGAGGAGGGGAGCAGCCCGCTCCGTTCCAGCCGGTTCAGCAGGTCGGTGTGGCGCGCGTCGATGTCCGCGCGCAGCGGCAGGTCCGTCGCTGCCGCGAGAGAGGAGACGAGCGCCTCGGCCGTGTCGGTGTCGGGTGCGATCAGCGGGCCGACCACATGGGTCCGGTCGCTCGGCCAGAGCGCCGCGTACCCGACGATCTCGCCCCGGTCCCGCGCGACCCGGATGTGGTCGGCGAAGGCGGGAAGCCGGGCGAGGACAGGGGTGCGGTCGATGCCGAAGACGTCCGAGTCCAACCGGACCATCGCCCTCAGGTCCTCCGCCGTGGCCGCGTGGACGGTCGCCCCGCCGGGCTTCTCGCCGCTCGGCCGGTAGTGGCCGGTCACCCGCTGGGTGCGGCCCACGACCGTGAAGCCCAGCCGTTCGTAGAGCGGTCGTCCCGCGCCCGTCGCGTAAAGACTGAGCGGGGTGCTTCCGTGCTCCGCCAGTACGCGTTCCATCAGGTGCCGGGCGATGCCCTGCCGTGCGTACCGCTCCGCGACGAGCAGCATGCCTACGGCGGCCAGGCCCGGTCCGTACGAGGTCACCACGCAGCTGGCCATCAGCCCCTTGCCTCCGGGGTCGTCCATCCCGTAGCCGGCTCCTGCGGTGAGGAGCAGGCCCCATCGCTGCTCGTCGCGTGGCCAGCCGCGGTCCTCGCAGAGGTCGGCACAGGCGACCAGGTCTCTCGGGGTGAGGCGCCGGACGGGCAGTTCGGCAAGCGGACGGGGCAGTGAACTGGGCATGAGCGCCAGGCTCTCCGACGCGGCATCCGTGCGTCCACCCCTTTACCGGATTCTGGCGAATGAGTTGTTTCACGTGAAACACGCTGCTCGGAAGGGGCGGACCGGTGTGGCAGCACCGGTCGGCCGGTGCACGTCATCGTGCGTATTCCTCGGCGTACCCCACATGTTCCGTAGCCCTTCCCCGCCGGGCGCGTTGCCGTGAGGAGATCGTGGGCGAGTGCCGTCGATCCATGGCTCGGAGGCCCGGGCACACGGCATGCTTTGGCCGAGGCGCCGCGGGTAGTGACCGAAAGCGATCATTGACGGGGGCGATCGTGCCCGCGGCCACGGCGCCGCGAAAAGGCGCTGGTGCGTAGGCGACCACGAGACGTACAAGGCGAGGCAGAGTATGGATGCGCCGGCCACCGGGTGGACCGAGGGCGGAAGGGCCGGATCGTCCGACGCGGACCTGATCCATCGCACCCTGACCGAGTTGTCACCCGTCGCCGACCGGGCGACCTCGTATTTCTACGCGCTGCTCTTCGTGCGCCACCCCGAGCTGCGCGACCTCTTTCCGGTCGCGATGGACGTCCAGCGCGACCGCCTCCTGCGCGCGATCCTTGCCGCGGCCGACCGGCTGGACGATCCGCGTGCGCTCGCCGACTACCTCGGAGAGCTGGGCCGGGGACACCGCAAGTACGGCACGCTGCCCGCGCACTATCCCGCCGTGGGGGAAGCACTCCTGGGTGCGCTGAGCCGCTACGCGGCCACCACGTGGAACGCGCAGACCGAAGCGGCCTGGGTACGCGCCTACACCACGATGTCGCAGATCATGATCGACGCGGCGGCCGGGGAAGAGCGGTGGGCTCCGGCCGTGTGGCACGCGGAAGTGGTGTCCCACGAGCTCAGGACCCGCGACATAGCGGTGCTCACGCTCCGGGCCGAGTACGCGTACCCCTTCGTCGCGGGCCAGTACACGGCCGTGGAGACCCCGTGGTGGCCCCGGGTCTGGCGGCACTACTCCTTCGCCTCGGCACCCAGGCCCGACGGCCTGCTCATCTTCCATGTGAAGGCGGTCCCGGCCGGCTGGGTCTCCAACGCCCTGGTGCACCGGGCCCGGCCCGGGGACGTCCTGCGCCTCGGACGGCCCACGGGATCGATGACGGTCGACCATTCCACCCACAACGGCCTGCTCTGCCTGGGCGGGGGCACCGGCATCGCCCCCATCAGGGCTCTGGTGGAGGACGTCGCGGCACACGGCGACCGGCGTCCCGTGGCGGTCTTCTACGGGGCGCGCAGCGATCACGAGCTGTACGACATCGACACGATGATGCGGCTCCAGAGCACCTTTCCCTGGCTCACGGTGCACCCGGTGGTCGACATCGGAGCGGGAACGGCGGGCGGACCGATCCGTGGCCCGCTGCCCGACGCGGTGCGCGAGCGCGGCCCGTGGAGCCAGTACGACGCCTACCTCTCGGGCCCGCCCGGAATGATCCGCAGCGGTGTGGACGTGCTCCGCGGCATCGGCGTCCCGGCCGGGCGGATCCGGCACGACCGCTTCGACGAACCGGTCGCGACCGGCTCTTGAGGGCCGTCAGCCCAGGTCGGGCGCGTGCATCGCGCGTACGCCCTCGATGTTGCCGTCCAGGTAGTGCCGCAGCGACAGCGGGACCAGGTGTACGGCGGCGATCCCCATCCGGCTGAACGGCACCCGGACGATGTCGTACTCCCCGCAGGGGTCGTCGATCTCGGGGCCATGCCGCCTTGCCGGGTCCATCGACTCCAGCCGGCAGACGAAGAAGTGCTGGACCTTGACGCCCTTCACCCCGCCGCCCTCGATGTGCTCCACCGTGTCGACGAAACAGGGGACCACATCGGTGATCTTGGCGCCGAGCTCCTCGTCCACCTCGCGGTGCAGGGCGTCTACCACGGTGGCGTCCTCGGGTTCGACGCCGCCGCCGGGCGTGACCCAGTAAGGGTCGACGCCGGGCTTGGTGCGCTTGATGAGGATCAGGTCGTTGCCGTCGAGCAGGATGGCGCGTGCGGTGCGTTTGACCACAGGACGTTCGGTCATGGCAAGAGAGTGGCCCGCCGAACCGGTTCTGAAACACCGGGGCGGTGCCGTGCCCGTACGCGCTCACCAGTCGGCCGCGGCCCGCAGCAGCCCCTCGTGCCCCCGCGCGAGCGTGCCGAGTAGGTACGGGCAGCAGAGGCACGGGCGGGTCCATCAGGGCCACCACCTCACCCCGCTCCGGCGCCCGCCGCCGCGCACTCCAGCACCGCACGGAGATCCGGTACGACGACGGTCCCAGCGGCGGCGGGACGGCAGCGTGCGACGAGCGGCAGGCTCTCATGGACCTCCACGACCGGCAGCTGGTCCAGCACCAGGGGCCCGTCGTGCCACAGGGCCCGGGGGCCGAGACTTGCGGCCCGGCGACCAGCACGTGCTCCTCGTCGCAGAGGGGCGTAGCGGTCGGCAGCCCACCGCGCGGCCGGGCCGTCACGATGGCCATGCCGTGGTGACCGGCGGCCAGCCCCTCCGGAGCCTTCTCGGCATCGGCGAGGAAGGAGCTGCGCAGCGCCAGTGCCCGGGCCACGAGCGGGGCGAGCACGGGCAGTGCGCGGACCACCATGAATTCGGGTGGCCCGGCCAGGTGCAGGGTCCGTATCCGCGAGGTCACCGCGGGCTGGGAAAGGCCGAGCAGGGCGGCGGCCCCGGTGAAGGAGCCGGCCCGGTGCACCGTGACGAACGTGCGCAGCAAGGTCAGGTCCATGTCCCGTCCTTCCGCCCTCGCGACGCTTCAAGCCCGTACGGCCATAAATGTGTCGATAGGTTGCTGCCGCTTCCGTGGCTGAGTACTGACGGAGAGTCAATTGGCCTTGTCCGGGCGTTCCTTCGCAGGAGGAACGGGGGTGGTCCGAGCCGCAAGGAGGGAGGCCCGGACCACCCGTCCCCCTTCTGCGATGTCAGTGGCGGGCCGTAGGGTTCCGGGCATGGAGCGAACTGCGGATACGGGGGCGCAACCCTTCTACGCCGAGTCGGCGGAGCGGTTGGGCAAGGTCTACGAGAGCGTTTCCTTCGAGTCGGTGCACGGTCCGCTGATCGACCTGATCCCGGACGCGCCCGCGCGCGTGCTGGATGTGGGAGCGGGGACCGGGCGGGACGCGACGGCCCTGGCCCGGCGAGGCTTCCTGGTCGATGCGGTGGAGCCGGTGGCCGAGCTGCGCGGGGTGGCGGCGCGGCTCCACCCCGACAGCGGGGTGACCTGGAGAGCGGGCGGGCTCCCGGCCCTGGACGGGATCCAGGGCCCGTACGACGTCGTCCTGCTCTCCGCGGTGTGGATGCATCTCCTGCCGGAGGACCGGCCGGTCGCGATGAGGTGCCTGGCTTCGCTGCTGGCTCCGGAGGGTGTGCTGCTGATCACGTTGCGGCACGGTGAACCGCCCGCTGACCGGCGCATGTTCGACATCCCGCCGGACGAGGTCGCCCGCCACGCGGCGGAGGCCGGCCTGTCGGTGCTCCGGACGGTGAACGGGGAGGCGGACCACCTGGGCAGGGAAGCGGTCCACTGGAGCTCCGTGGCGCTGGGCAGAAACCAGTCCTGAACCACTACGGGGAACGGGCCCGCGCCGGTGCGGGGAACAGGCCTGGACCGGCGCGGAAACCGGGCTCGAGCCTGCGGCGGGGAACGGGCCCGAACCAGCGCGTGAACCGGGCCCGAGCCGAACGAACGAAAGGCCCCCTACCCCAGCGCTGCGTCCAGCGCCCGTTCCACGTCCGCGACCAGGTCCGGGGCGTTCTCCGCGCCGACCGAGAAGCGGATGAAGCCGTCGGGCACGGCGTCGCCGCCCCAGCGGGCGCGGCGCTCGGCGGTGGAGCGCAGGCCGCCGAAGCTCGTCGCGTCGTCGACCAGCCGCAGCTCGGCCAGGAAGCGTTCGGCCCGTTCACGGTCGGGCAGGACGAACGACACCACGGAGCCGAAGCGCCGCATCTGCCGTACCGCGTTCGGATACGAGGGGTCGGAGGGCAGCCCGGGATACCTCAGCCCGGTCACCCCCGGCCGGTCGTCCAGCGCCTTCGCCAGCGTCAGCGCCGTGGCGCACTGCCGGTCGATCCGCAGCTCCAGCGTGGCCAGCGAACGGTGCGCGAGCCAGGCCTCCATCGGACCCGGGATCGCGCCGACCACCTTGCGCCAGCGCCGCACCCCCGCCGCCAGCCCGGGATCGCGGCAGGTCACATGTCCGAGCAGGACGTCCCCGTGCCCGGTCAGGCCCTTGGTGTCACTGGCCACCGAGAAGTCCGCCCCCAGCTCCAGCGGGCGCTGGCCGAGCGGGGTGGCCAGTGTGTTGTCGACGGCCACCAGCGTCCCGGCCGCGTGCGCCGCGTCGACGAGCCGGCGCACGTCGCAGACATCGAGGCCCGGATTGGAGGGGGTCTCGATCCACAGCAGCTTCGCCCCGTCGAGGACGCCCAGCTGGGCATCGCCGCCGGTCGGCGCGGTCCGCACCTCGACGCCGTACGCCTCCAGCTGCTCCCGCACCAGCGGCAGGGCCTGGTAGCCGTCGTCCGGCAGTACGACGACATCGCCGGTGCGCGCCTGGGACAGCAGCACGGCCGAGATCGCCGCCATCCCGGAGGCGAAGACCGTGGTCTCGACGCTCTCCCCCGGCGCCTCCAGCTCACCGATGGCCCGTTCCAGATGGGTCCAGGTCGGGTTGGTGTCACGGCCGTAGGTGTACGGGCCGGTGGGCTCACCGGAGAGGTGGAAGTGCGCGGCGAAGACCGGGCCGGGCAGGGTGGGCCCGAACTGTTCCGGTTCCGGCAGCCCGGCCCGTACCGCCCTGGTTCCGTCACCCGTGCTGTTCATTCCGCTTCCTCGCTTCTTCCGAATTTCTCCGTGAGCCTCTCCCGGCGGGCCGTCCACCGCGGCCCGCCCCGTTCCGTGGGGTGCCCGCTCAGTCGTCGTCGGGCAGGACCATGTTCAGCGCCCACGACACGATCGAGATGATCAGGCCACCGAGCACCGCGGTCCAGAAGCCCGAGACATGGAAGCTCAGGTCGAACTGCCCGGCCAGCCATGAGGTCAGCAGCAGCATGGCCGCGTTGACCACCAGGGTGATCAGTCCGAGTGTGAGGATGAACAGCGGCAGGGTCAGCAGCTTCACGATCGGCTTGACCACGAAGTTCACCAGGCCGAAGATCAGCGCGACCAGGATCAGGGTCAACGCCTTGCGCCCGGTGCTGCCGCCCGACAGCGTGATGTCCTGGAGCAGCCAGATGGCCACGGCCAGCGCCCCTGCGTTGGCGATCGTCTTGACTACGAAATTCTTCATGTGTCTGATCGTGGCAGACGTCATCGGTGGCGGACACCGGCAGTACAGAGGCAAGGGGCACAACGGCGATGAAGGCATTCAGACTGGACGAGCTGGAGGCGGAGCGGGCCGCGAACGACGGCGCGTATCTGCAGTTCGTGAAGGAACGGAACATGTCCGTCGGTCTGTACGCGCTGAACGCCGGCGAGATCGACCCGCAGCTGCCGCACCAGCAGGACGAGGTGTATCTCGTTGTCAGCGGCCGCGCCTCGATCACGGTGGGCATGGAGACCACGCAGGTGGGCCGGGGGAGCGTGGTCTACGTACCGGCCGGAGTCGCCCACAAGTTCCACCACATCACCGAGGACCTCCGCGTGATGGTGGTCTTCTCCCCGCCGGAGAGCTGAGCCCAGAGGTCGAGCCCGGTTCTCGGGCCGGAGAACCGGGCCGGAGAACCGGGCCGGAGGGCTGACCGGAGAACCGATCCGGAGAGCTGAGCAGGCGCGCCGCGGATTCCCGGGGCCGGGGTCAGGTCTCAGGGATCCCTCAGGGGTCGATCAGGGGACTTCAAGGGCCGCGGCCCCCCTGACGACCCCCTCCGCGCCTCTAGCATCGAAACCAGGAACTCGAGGAGACGAGGTAGGGACGATGGCCGTACGAGAGATGCTCACGGGAATGCCCTGGTGGGTGAAGTGGATCGTGGTGCCGGTCATCGCGATCGTCGTGTTCGGCGGTCTGATCGCCAGCGTGATCGCCTTCGTGATCGGGCTGCTCTTCAAGGTCCTGATCTTCGTGATCCTGGTCGGCGGGATCGTCTTCGTCGTACGCAAGTTCATGTCGTCGTCCTCCTCGCGCGGCGACTGGTAGGACGATCGGAGACCGGCCGGGGGCGTTAGCCCAGCTGAGCTAAGTAGCGGGCTAAAGAAACGTCCCCCACCGACCCGGGCTATACAGTGACAATTCGCTGTCGCCACCGGGGAATTAACAGCCCGTCACCCTACTGACACGTGGGTTTGTACGACGTTCGGCCTCCGGACTCCAGCCGTGCGGCAGCCCGTGGGGGCGGCCCCCACAGGCGGGATGACCACCCCGTCGCCATGCCTGGGGGTGACTGTTGACCACGGCATCGAGGGCTGCTGCCCCGACGCTGATCGGATCGGTGCAGCGAGCGCTGAGGCTGATGGAAGCCGTGGTCGCCCACCACGACGGGGCGCCCGCGAAGCAGCTGGCCAGAGAAGCCGGACTGCCCCTTCCCACCGCTTACCACCTGCTGCGCACCCTGACCCACGAAGGCTATTTACGCCGGGAGAACGGCGTCTTCGTCATCGGGACCGCGGCCCAGCGCCTGGTCGGCGAAGGGACCCGGCAGGGCCGCCGCGGCAAGATGGCCGAGGCGCTGGGCCGCTGGCGCGACATCATCGGCGCCCCGGTCTACTGCGCCGTCTACCGCGAGGGCGAGATCGATCTCGTGGCGGTCGCCGACTCCCCCGACGCCCCCGCCGTCGCCGCGTCGGAGTCCTTCCGCGAGACCGGTCACGCGCACGCGATCGGCCAGTGCCTGCTGAGCCGGATCGACGAGAAGGCCCGCGAGGACCATCTGGATCGTCACCCTGTGCGTCCGCTGACCCGCTACTCGCTGCGGGATCGCGCGTCCTTCCTCGAACGGCTGCGGTCGCTGGAACGGATGGAACCCGTCATCGAACGGCAGGAGTACGCCCTGGGAACGGTCTGCGCCGCGATCCCGATCGCGGCGGGATTCACCGCTGCGGCGATGGCGATTTCGTTACCACTGGAGCAGGAAAGCCGATTGCTCCCCGCAGTCGAACAACTACGTGGCGAAGTCGCCGACCTCTTGCGTTCATTCGTGTTCTCTATCAGTATCTGAAAAATCACTCCTTGTGATCTGCTATCGCGTGCACCACGATGGCGTCAAGAGGGCCACGGGGGATCATTCCTGGCCAGATTCATCTACTGCGGGGTTGAACGATGCGCGAGTCGGTTCAAGCTGAGGTCATGATGAGTTTCCTCGTCTCCGAGGAACTCTCTTTCCGGATCCCGGTGGAGCTCCGGTACGAGGTATGCGATCCGTACGCGATCCGCATGACCTTCCATCTGCCCGGTGACGCCCCCGTCACCTGGGCGTTCGGCCGCGAGCTGCTGCTCGACGGCCTCAACAGCCCCAGTGGGGACGGTGATGTGCACATCGGCCCCACCGAGCCCGAGGGACTTTCCGACGTACACATCCGTCTTCAGGTCGGTGAGGACCGGGCGCTCTTCCGGGCCGGTACGGCACCACTTGTGGCCTTTCTCGACCGGACCGACAAGCTCGTGCCGCTCGGGCAGGAGTGCACGCTCGGTGACTTCGAGGGCAATCTGGAGGACGCGCTGGGCCGGATCCTCGCCGAGGAGCAGAACGCCGGCTGACGAAGGGCACCGCCGCGGACCGGTCCGCCGGTCGAACACGGGCACCTGCCGGACGGGTGAATCTGCCGTCCGAGGGGCGGTCACGGCTTCGTCCTTCGGCGACGGCCTTTCCCCGCCCCGGCCCACGAAGGCGCCGAAGCTCCGGCTTCCGCGCCGGTCGCCGCGCGGTCCGCGGAGACGACCAGAGCGGCGAGCGCCGTCGTCACCGGCACCGAGGCGACCAGCCCGATCGAGCCGACCAGTGTCCGTACGATCTCCTCCGCCACCAGCTCGCTGTTGGCCACCGTCCCCATGCTGCTCTGCGCGACGGAGAACAGCAGCAGCAAGGGCAGCGCGGCGCCCGCGTAGGCGAGCACCAGCGTGTTGACGACCGAGGCGATGTGGTCGCGTCCGATCCTGATGCCCGCCCGGTAGAGGCCCCGAACGCCCAACGTCGGGTTCGCCTGGTGGAGTTCCCAGACCGCCGACGTCTGGGTGACGGTCACATCGTCGAGCACCCCGAGCGAACCGATGATGACACCGGCCAGCAGCAGCCCGCTCAGGTCGATGTGCGGGTAGAGGCCGTGGATGAGGCCGGTGTTGTCATCGGTGTTGCCGCTCAGGCTCGCCCACCCGATGAAGAGCGATCCGAGCAGCCCGATCAGCAGCAGCGAGACCAGCGTGCCGACCACCGCGACCGAGGTACGGGCGGTCGGGCCATGGCACATGTAGAGCGCGATCAGCATGATCGCACTGGCCCCGACCACCGCGACGAGCAGCGGATTCGACCCCTGGAGAATGGCCGGGAGGATGAAGAGGGTCAGCACGGCGAACGACACGGCCAGCGCGATCAGCGCCATCACCCCGCGCATGCGGCCCACCGCCACCACGGTCAGCGCGAAGATCCCGGCCAGCAGCGCCATCGGGAACTTCCGGTTCACATCCGTCACGGAGTACTGGAGGTCGTGGGGCGCGTCGGGGGCGTACGCGGCCACCACGCCCTGCCCCTCGCGCAGTTTGCGCGGCGAGTCGGGCTGGAGGATCTCGGTGAAGGTCCGCCCCTTGTCCCGGCCGGTCGTCACCTCGATCGTGGCCCTCTCGCACGGCCCCCGCTCCTCCCCGGCCGACGGGGGGTCGTCGCCGAGGGGCGTCTGAACGGCGTTCACGTCCTTGCAGTTCACCTTGTCGACGGTCACCACCTTTCCCTGCTGGGTCTGCCGGTCGAAGCCGATGCCGGTCCGTTCGTGCGGCGGTGCGCCGCCCGGCCAGAGCGCCACCAGACCGACTACTACTGCGGTGGCGAACGGGATCAGTACGGCCGCGATGACCTTGCGCAGCTGCCGGGAGCCGGGCGCGGCGGGACCGTGACCGTGGGAGTGGCCGTGGAGTTGCTCGTGGGGGTGGTCGTACGCGGATCCGGGCGATTGGTCGTACGTTCGATCGTGAGGTGCGCCCTGCGGCCGGGCCTGTGGTTCGTGGTCCGTGTGGGGAGAGGTCACCGGCCGATCATCGCAAGAAGGGCCGGGCCCTCTGTTCATCGCGCCGGACGGGGCGCTAGCGTGGAGGAACCTTTGCACACGCGGGAGCTCGGAGCACCGGGCTGAGAGGGCGCTGACATCCGTACGCCCGTACGGGACAGGCTGCGCCGACCGCCGAACCTGTTACCGGGTAATGCCGGCGTAGGGAGTAGGTCTCATGACCACATCGGACGCACGCACGCCTGCCTCGGACCAGAGCGTCGAGGCCGGGAAGTCCATCGGCTGGCACAAGGGGTACGTCCAGGGCTCGCGCCCGGACCTCCGGGTGCCGGTCCGTCAGGTGCACCTCAGCAACGGCAAGGACGTGACGCTGTACGACACGTCGGGGCCGTACACCGATCCCTCGGTCGACACCGATGTCCGGCGCGGACTCGCGCCGCTGCGGGAGAACTGGATCATCGCCCGCGGCGACACCGAGGAGTACCCCGGCCGCCCGTCCCGCCCCGAGGACGACGGGCTCAGGCACACCTCGCCGCGTGGCGGGCTGCGCAATCTCGACGCGGTCTTCCCCGGCCGCCCGAGGCTGCCGCGCCGCAGCCGGGACGGCCGGCCGGTCACCCAGCTCGCGTACGCCCGACGGGGCGAGATCACCCCGGAGATGGAGTACGTGGCCATCCGGGAGAACGTCGATCCCGAGGTGGTGCGCGAGGAGATCGCGGCGGGCCGGGCCGTCCTGCCCGCCAACGTCAACCACCCCGAGATCGAACCGATGATCATCGGCAAGCGGTTCCTGGTGAAGGTCAATGCCAACATCGGCAACTCCGCGGTGACTTCCTCCATCGAGGAGGAGGTGGAAAAGATGACGTGGGCAACGCGCTGGGGCGCCGATACCGTCATGGATCTGTCCACCGGCCGCAACATTCACACCACCCGTGAGTGGGTTCTGCGTAATTCACCCGTTCCGATCGGAACGGTCCCGCTCTACCAGGCGCTCGAGAAGGTCGACGGCCGGGCGGAGGAGCTGACCTGGGACATCTACAAGGACACCGTCATCGAACAGGCCGAGCAGGGCGTCGACTACATGACCGTCCACGCCGGCGTACGCCTCCCCTATGTGCCGCTGACCGCCCGCCGGAAGACCGGCATCGTCTCCCGCGGCGGTTCGATCATGGCGGCCTGGTGCCTCGCGCACCACAAGGAGTCCTTCCTGTACGAGCACTTCGAGGAGCTCTGCGAGATCCTCGCGAGCTACGACGTGACGTACTCGCTGGGCGACGGTCTGCGGCCCGGCTCGATCGCCGACGCCAACGACGAGGCGCAGTTCGCCGAGCTGCGTACGCTCGGCCAACTGAACACGATCGCCAAGCGGTTCGGCGTCCAGACCATGATCGAAGGCCCGGGCCATGTCCCGATGCACAAGATCAAGGAGAACATCGACCTCCAGCAGGAGATCTGCGAGGAGGCGCCCTTCTACACCCTCGGCCCGCTGACCACCGATGTCGCGCCGGCGTACGACCACATCACCTCCGGCATCGGCGCGGCGATGATCGCGTGGTGGGGGACGGCGATGCTCTGCTACGTCACGCCGAAGGAGCACCTCGGCCTGCCGAACCGGGACGACGTGAAGACCGGCGTCATCACCTACAAGATCGCGGCGCACGCGGCGGACCTCGCCAAGGGGCACCCGGGGGCGCAGGACTGGGACGACGCGCTCTCGGACGCCCGTTTCGAATTCCGCTGGGAGGACCAGTTCAATCTGGCCCTCGACCCTGACACGGCACGGGAGTTCCACGACGAGACGCTGCCCGCAGAGCCCGCGAAGACGGCCCACTTCTGCTCGATGTGCGGCCCGAAGTTCTGCTCGATGAAGATCTCCCAGGACATCCGGCGCGAGCACGGGGGCACGTCGGAGGAGATCGAGGCGGGCATGGCGGAGAAGTCCAGGGAGTTCGCGGCCTCCGGCAACCGGGTGTACCTGCCGATCGCGGACTGACGCGGAAGCCCGGGGCGTTGCGCGGAGTGCCTTGGTCCGCCGTGCGACGCCCCGCTGCTTCCGGTGTACCCGCGTGCGGCCCGAAACCCCGTGGACGCGGTGGCGGCCGGGTGTTGCCATGGAGGGCGGATTCTCCATGGAACGGTGGTCGTGATGGCTGAGATCAGGATGGCCCTGTCGGTGCGGGAGCTGACCCGTGCGGACCTGCCGTCGTGCGGCTGGACGGGCGACGCGATGCATGTGCGGCAACTCGCGGATCAGCTGCGGCGGGCGGAGGCCGGTGAGATCGACTACCTGGCGGTCTGCACGCCGGTGGGGCTTCCCGTGGCGGTCGGCGGCGTCGACTACACGGTGAAGGAGGGCGCCGGCGAGATCTGGCAGCTCGGGGTCCACCCGGCTCTCCGGTCGTGCGGGATCGGCACGCTGCTGATCCGCTCCGCGGAGCGGCGGATCTCGGCCCGGGGCCTGACCCGGGCCGAACTCGGCGTCGAGGAGGACAACCCCCGGGCCCGGGCCCTCTACGAGCGCCTCGGGTACCAGGCGTACGGCCGGGGCCCCGACTCCTGGGACGTGGTGGCGGAGGACGGCTCGATCCGCAGGTACGAGACGATGTGCACGATGATGCGCCGGGACTTGGCGGTGGGGGAGCACGCCCCTGCCTGAGCGCCGGATGCGCTGCGTTCTCCCCCTGGTCCCGGGCCGGTCACCGCCCGCCCGACGGGAGGCGGTCAGTCCAGCTCGTGCTCGGGGCCGCCGAAGTCGGGGCTGGTGAAGTCCGGTGAGGTGAAGCTCGGGCGGGGACTCGCCGACGCGCCGTCGGCCGGGCTGGAGAAGCCCGGCTTGATGTGGCCGACCTTCGGGATGCGGTTCGCCGAGCGCCGGGGTGTGCGCCGGGCGCGTCCGGCCTCGGGGTCGGCGAGCGCGTCCCGGAGGAACGGCAGGATGCCGCGCTCCAGCAGGGCGTGCCGCCAGGCCTCCCGGGCCCGCGCCACGTCCTCCGGCAGCTCGTCCTCCAGCTCCTCGACGGGCTGCGGCTCCGACGCGTTGCGCAGCGCGGTGAACATCAGCCCGACGGCGGCCGCCACGATCGCGACGGCCATGAGCACCGCGAAGATCCAGCCCGCCGAGATCAGGGTGGAGGCGAACCGCGGCGGGTCGTCGAGCAGCCGCAGCAGATAGCCGACGAGCAGGAAGACGAGGGCCGCGGCGCCGGCGAGCACCGGCGCGAGGACCGTGACGACGGCGCCCGCCCCGGCGCCCGGGCCGGGGCGGTGTCCGGTGCCGGAGCCCGGGGCCGCTTCCTGGACCGTCCCGTCGTCGCCGCGCAGCTCGGCGCGGGCCTGCACGTAGTGCGCGTACTCGGTGGCGGCGGTGGCGGTGATCGACTCCGTGGCCTCCAGAGCCATGGTGCGCAGCTGTACGGCGTTGAGCCGCTCACCGACCTCGGCCAGATCCGGCCGTTCATGGGCGTGGCGCAGTGCGTCGTCGAGGATCCGCTCGTACTCGGGTCGGTCCTCGGCCAGCAGGTGCGGAGCGCTTTTCATCTGCATCCCCCGATGCTCCGTCGGGCCTGACTGCCTGCGCGACACGGGCGGTCGGGCGGCAACGGAGGAGAGCCTGCTACTGATACGCCGATGGTAGAGCGCCCACGGCACGGGGTGACAGGGGGTTTCCGTAAATAGGCCCGGTGGTCGGCGTGGTCAGGTCGTGGATGCGTCTGCCCAGAAGAGTGTCAGCCATGCAGAGGCAGTTGGACGACCAGTAGCTTTCCGGCCATGGTCACTCCGCCGTCCATGGCGATGGCGAGCCCGTCCGCGTAGACGTGCGGGCCTTCGACCAGGGGGCCGGAGCTGTCCTCGCCCTCCTCCGATCCGACCTCGCCGAGGAGGTAGGGGATGGGGCTGTGACCATGGACGATGCGCTGTCCGCCGTAGGCCGCCATCAGCTCCCGGACCGCCTGCGGGCCCGAGTCGTCGCGGAAGGCGAACCGCTTGGTGAGCTTGCGGAAGAGATCCCAGCACTCGTCGGCGTCGTTACGCGTGAGGATGGCGTGGACGTTCTCGTTGACGTCCTCGATGGTGGCGCCGTACTCCAGGTAGGCCGTCGTGTCGGAGTGCATCAGCAGATGCCCGTCCTCCTCGACGACCGCGTCGAGCCGGGACATCCACTGGAGGTGGACGTCCTGGAGCCGCTCCATGTCGTTCTTCTGGCCGCCGTTGAGCAGCCAGGCGGCCTGGAACGTGGCGGTTCCCGCGCCGGAGTTGACCGGGGTGTCGTTGAACCGCTTGGCGCCGAGGAGCAGCAGCTCGTGGTTGCCCATGAGCGCCTTGCAGTAGCCGCCGGCGGCCGCGGCCTCGGCGGACAGCCGCATCACGAGATCGATGACCCCGATGCCGTCGGGGCCGCGGTCGGTGAAGTCGCCGAGGAACCAGAGCCGGGCGTTGCCCGCCGCCCACTTGCCCTCGGCGTCGATCAGGCCCTGCTCGGTGAGGGCGGTGCGCAGCTCGTCCAGGTAGCCGTGGACGTCGCCGACGACGTAGAGAGGTCCGCGCCCCTGCTCCTGGGCGGGGCGCGGCTCGGGGGCGACGGCGGGGACCTGGAGGGTGTCGCCGCGGTTGATCACGGGCAGATCGCGTGCGGTAGGTGTGTATCCCTCCGGCGGCTCGTCGCCGGGCACCGCGTCCCCCGGATGCGGTGTCGACGACTGCACCGGGGTCTGGGCATAGGGCGGTACGCGGAAGTCGCGCAACGTCGCAGTCCGCACCACGGGTTCCTGACCGGCCCCCTGTGTCATCGACCCCTCCACCACCGTCGCACCGCCGTACACCTGACGGGCCCTGCTGGTCGGGCGGTCCGCGGTGTCGTTCGCCCATCATAGGAATGCGGATCGTGCTCTGTGACGCACCAGGGGTGGTGAATCCGGACGCACGTCGGGTTCACCGGCCGATTGGCCCGAATTATCCCGATCAATCCCTTGTCGGTGAGCGTGGCGCGCTGACCGTCGTACGGGGCGGGCGTCGCTGCGAGGAGGTCCGCACGATGAGCTCCGTCGGTATGACCTGCTCCACCGGTCCGTCCTGGGCCACGCCCTCGATGGCGTCGATCAGGAGCTGGACGACCGCCGTACCGATCCTGCGCGGTTTGAGCGAGAGGGTGGTGATGGGGGGCTCGGTCGTCGCGTACACGGTGGACTCGCTGCAGCAGACCAGCAGCAGGTCCTCGGGGACGCGCAGGCCGTACCGGCGCGCCGCCGCCAGCAGGTCGGTGCCGTTGGGGTCGAAGAGCCCGTAGACGGCATCGGGGCGGTCCGGCCGGGCGAGCAGCCGGTCGGCCGCGACCGCGCCCGCGCACGGGTCGTGGGCGGGGTACGACTCGTACACCGGGTCCTGGCCCACGCGCTCGCACCAGTGGAGGTACGCGCTGGTGGACAGGCGGGTGTACGTGTCGGTGGTGGTGCCGGTGAGCAGGCCGATGCGGCGGGCCCCGGCGGCGGCCAGGTGGTCGAGCAGGTCGAGCACGGCGGCCCGGTGGTCGTTGTCGACCCAGGCGGTGACCGGGAGCGTACCCGCCGGGCGTCCGTCCGAGACGACGGGCAGCCCCTGGCGGGCGAGCTCCATGACGACCGGGTCCTGGTCGGAGGGGTCGATCACGACGGTGCCGTCGAGCGCCACGTTCGACCAGACGTCGTGGCGGGAGGTGGCCGGCAGGATGACGAGGGCGTAACCGCGGGCGAGCGCGGCGGAGGTGGCGGCTCTGGCCATCTCCGCGAAGTACGCGAACTCGGTGAAGGTGAAGGGTTCGTCCCCGTAGGTCGTCACGGTCAGGCCGATGAGGCCGGACTTGCCGGTACGGAGGGTGCGGGCCGCGGCGGAAGGGCGGTAGCCCAGGCGCTCGGCGACTTCGCGGACATGGCGACGGGTGGCGTCCGGGAGCCTGCCCTTGCCGTTGAGCGCGTCGGAGACGGTCGTGATGGAGACCCCTGCGGCGGCGGCCACGTCGCGGATGCCCGCTCGTCCCTGCCTGCCGCCGCGCCGGGGTGTGTCCGTCCGGCTCACCTGGTGCTTCCCTGCTGCTGTCATGGCGTGCCGATAGTAGGGCTCAACCGGGCGTCCGGCCTGATCGCATATTCACGCGTTGACAGGCACGATTTTGCATGATCATCAGACATCAAAGGCCGTGAAACCCAAGGGGGTTGGGGGTTGTAGCCATCGTGTGTCATATGCCGAAGTCGGTGGGCCTACTAAATGGTCGAAGTCTCGAAGCGGTTTCATCTCACCACTTCGAGGGACGCGCGCCACGGAGTGCGCCACCGGCGCGCGGCAGTGTGAAGAGCGCTCCCCCCATTCCTGGTCGGACCGGACGATTGAACGCTTCGGCCATTCGCAGCGGCGCCCAATCCTCATAAGGTGAGCAGTATTGATGTGTACAGACGGTCGAGGAGGACCTGCGGTGAGCGAGACGAGCCCCAAGCTGCGCGCCGAGCTGGACGGCGTCCCCGCCTATGTACCGGGCAAGCCGGCCGCGGCCGGCGGACCGGTCGCGTTCAAGCTTTCCTCCAACGAGAACCCGTATCCCCCGCTGTCCGGGGTGATGGAGTCGGCACTGGCGGCGGCCGCGAACTTCAACCGTTACCCGGACATGGCCTGTACCGGCCTGATGAACGAGCTGTCCGAGCGTTTCGGTGTGCCGCTCTCGCACCTCGCCACCGGGACCGGCTCGGTCGGGGTGGCGCAGCAGCTGCTCCAGGCCACCTCGGGCCCGGGTGACGAGGTCATCTACGCCTGGCGGTCCTTCGAGGCGTACCCGATCATCACGCAGGTCAGCGGTGCCACCTCGGTGAAGGTGCCGCTGACCGACGGTGATGTGCACGACCTCGACGCGATGGCGGACGCCATTACGGACCGGACGCGGATGATCTTCGTCTGCAACCCGAACAACCCGACCGGCACGGTGGTGCGCCGGGCGCAGCTGGAGCGGTTCCTGGACCGGGTGCCGGGCGATGTCCTGGTGGTGCTCGACGAGGCGTACCGGGAGTTCGTCCGCGACGTCGAGGTGCCGGACGGCATCGAGATCTATCGGGACCGGCCCAATGTGGCGGTGCTGCGGACCTTCTCCAAGGCGTACGGCCTGGCGGGGCTGCGGGTCGGTTTCGCGGTGGCCCACGAGCCGGTGGCGGCCGCGCTGCGCAAGACCGCGGTGCCTTTCGGGGTCAGCCAGCTCGCGCAGGACGCGGCGGTCGCCTCGCTGCGTGCCGAGGACGAACTCCTGGGGCGGGTGGGCTCGTTGGTGGCCGAGCGGCAGCGGGTGCAGCGGGCGCTGGCCGGTCAGGGGTGGACCGTGCCGGACTCCCAGGCGAACTTCGTCTGGCTGCGGCTCGGGGACCGTACGGCCGACTTCGCCGCGGTGTGCGAGCGGGCCGGTGTGGTGGTCCGGCCGTTCGCGGGTGAGGGCGTGCGGGTGACGATCGGGGAGGACGAGGCGAACGACCTGTTCCTGAAGGCGGCGGAGTCGTACCGCAAGGAGCTGTAGTCCGTCCGTACGTACCGGACGGTGGGGCCCCGCATCTCGTCGGACGAGGTGCGGGGCCCCGTTCGTGACCGGGACGGCGGGGGCCGGACGTCTGGTTCGCGGGGGGATCGATCGGAACGTCCGCAAGGGGGGTACCCCGCCCGAACGTCCCGAAAGTCTGTGCGCCATAATGCTTGTGAATGTGAACGCGTTCACAAGCGTGTCCTGTTCTTCCCGTGATTAGTCGGATTTAAAGGGCAAACTGCCGGTGTGATCACGGCGACGTAAGGAGAAGACGACGTGGAGCTGGCGCTGGCGCCGGAGACATTGGCGCGATGGCAGTTCGGTATCACTACCGTCTACCACTTCCTTTTCGTCCCCCTGACGATCTCGCTGGCCGCGCTCACCGCGGGCCTGCAGACCGCATGGGTCAGGACGAACAACGAGAAGTACCTGAGAGCGACGAAGTTCTGGGGCAAACTCTTCCTGATCAACATCGCCATGGGCGTGGTCACCGGCATCGTCCAGGAGTTCCAGTTCGGCATGAACTGGTCCGACTACTCGCGATTCGTCGGTGACATCTTCGGTGCTCCGCTCGCGTTCGAGGCACTGATCGCGTTCTTCTTCGAGTCCACCTTCATCGGCCTGTGGATCTTCGGCTGGGACAAGCTGCCGAAGAAGATCCACCTCGCCTGCATGTGGATGGTCTCGATCGGGACCATCCTGTCCGCGTACTTCATCCTGGCGGCCAACTCCTGGATGCAGCACCCGGTCGGCTACCGGATCAACGAGGAACGCGGCCGCGCCGAGCTGACCGACTTCTGGCGCGTACTCACCCAGAACACCGCGCTCACCCAGTTCTTCCACACCATCACCGCGGCCTTCCTGGTCGGCGGCGCGTTCATGGTCGGCATCGCGGCCTTCCACCTGGCGCGCAAGAAGCACATCCCGGTGATGCGGACCTCGCTGCGGCTCGGCCTGGTCACCGTCGTCATCGCCGGACTGCTCACCGCCGTCAGCGGCGACCAGCTCGGCAAGGTGATGTTCAAGCAGCAGCCGATGAAGATGGCCGCCGCCGAGGCCCTCTGGGAGGGCGAGGAGGGCGCACCGTTCTCGCTCTTCGCGGTCGGTGACGTGGCCAAGGGGCACAACACCGTGGAGATCTCGATCCCCGGGATACTGTCCTTCCTCGCCGACAACACCTTCACCTCGTACGTCCCCGGCATCAACGACATCAACAAGGCGCAGCAGGAGAAGTTCGGTCCCGGCGACTACCGGCCCAACATCCCGGTCGCGTTCTGGAGCTTCCGCTGGATGATCGGCTTCGGGATGGCGTCCTTCGCGCTCGGCATCCTCGGGCTGTGGCTGACCCGGAAGAAGTTCATGCTGCCACCGGCGCTGCGGACCGGTGAGGACGAAGTGCCCAACCTGGTCCTCTTCAAGAACAAGGCACTCAGCCCGAAGTTCGCCAAGTGCTACTGGATCCTGGCGCTCTGGACGATGCTCTTCCCGCTGATCGCCAACTCCTGGGGCTGGATCTTCACCGAGATGGGCCGTCAGCCCTGGGTCGTCTTCGGCGTGCTCCAGACCCGTGACGCGGTCTCCCCCGGGGTCTCGCAGGGTGAGGTGCTCACCTCGATGATCGGCTTCACCCTGCTCTACGCCATTCTCGCGGTGGTCGAGGTCAAGCTGCTCGTGAAGTACATCAAGGCAGGCCCGCCGGAGCTCACGGAGGCCGACCTCAACCCGCCCACCAGGATCGGCGGCGATCACGACGACGCCGACCGGCCGATGGCCTTCTCCTACTGAGGGCCGAGGAGCTGAGAGATGGAACTCCACGACGTCTGGTTCGTGCTCATCGCCGTCCTCTGGACCGGCTACTTCTTCCTGGAGGGGTTCGACTTCGGGATCGGTGTTCTGACCAAGCTGCTGGCCCGGGACCGCAAGGAACGACGGGTCCTGATCAACACGATCGGGCCCGTCTGGGACGGCAACGAGGTCTGGCTGCTCACCGCGGGCGGGGCGACCTTCGCCGCGTTCCCCGAGTGGTACGCCACCCTGTTCTCCGGCTTCTACCTGCCGCTGCTGATCATCCTGGTCTGCCTGATCGTGCGCGGGGTCGCCTTCGAGTACCGGGCCAAGCGGTCCGGCGAGCGGTGGCAGACCAACTGGGAGCACGCCATCTTCTGGACCTCGCTGATCCCGGCCCTGCTCTGGGGCGTGGCGTTCGGGAACATCGTCCGCGGGGTGAAGATCGACGCCGACCTGGAGTACGTCGGCAACTTCTGGGACCTGCTCAACCCGTACGCGATCCTCGGCGGACTGGTCACGCTCTCGCTCTTCACCTTCCACGGCGCCGTGTTCGCGGGGCTCAAGACGGTGGGGGACATCCGGCAGCGGGCGGGCCGGCTGGCGCTGAAGCTGGGAATCGTCACCGCGGTGCTCGGGCTCGGCTTCCTGATCTGGACCCAGCTCGACAACGGTGACGGCTGGAGCCTGCTGGCGATGATCGTCGCGGTGGTGGCGCTGGTCGCCGCGATCGCGCTGATCGCGGTGGGCCGAGAGGGCTGGTCGTTCGCGTTCTCCGGGGTGACCGTCGCGGCGGTGGTCGCGATGCTCTTCCTGACGCTCTTCCCGAACGTCATGCCCTCCTCGCTGAACGACGCCTGGAGCCTCACGGTCACCAACGCCTCGTCCACCCCGTACACCCTGAAGATCATGACCTGGTGCGCGGGGATCGCCACCCCGATCGTCCTGCTGTACCAGGGCTGGACGTACTGGGTGTTCCGCAAGCGCATCGGTACGCAGCACATCGCCGAAGCGCACTGACCGGGTCCGTGTTCCGTCCGGCGGCCCGGGGCCGGGAAGCTTCGGCCTCCCCGGCCCGCCGGACGGAGCCAGGTCCGCCGACCGAGCTCGCTAGGGGCTGTTTCACGTGAAACCGATCGATCCGCGGCTGCTCCACCACGCCCGCGCCACCCGCCTCTTCCTGGCAGCCGTGGTGGCGCTGGGCGTGGTCGGGGCGGCGCTGGTCATCGCCCAGGCCATGCTCATCGCCGAGATCGTGGTCGGCGGCTTCGAGGACGGACTCACCGCCGCCGGGCTCCGGACCCCGCTGATGCTCCTCGGCGGGGTCGCGCTGGGCCGGGCACTGGTCTCCTGGCTGACCGAGCTCGCCGCGTACCGGGCCAGCGCGGCGGTCAAGTCCGAGCTGCGCGGCCGACTGCTGGAACGGGCCGCCGCGCTCGGCCCCGGCTGGCTCAACGGCCAGCGCACCGGCTCCCTGGTGGCGCTCGCGACCCGGGGCGTGGACGCGCTCGACGACTACTTCGCGCGCTATCTGCCGCAGCTCGGTCTCGCGGTGGTCGTCCCGGTGGCGGTCCTCGCCAGGATCGTCACCGAGGACTGGGTCTCCGCCGCCATCATCGTGGTGACGCTGCCGCTCATCCCGCTCTTCATGATCCTGATCGGCTGGGCCACCCAGTCGCGGATGGACCGCCAGTGGCGGCTGCTGTCCCGGCTCTCCGGCCACTTCCTCGACGTGGTCGCCGGACTGCCGACCCTGAAGGTCTTCGGCAGGGCCAAGGCGCAGGCCGAATCCATCCGTACGATCACCACGCAGTACCGCCGGGCCACCCTGCGGACCCTGCGGATCGCCTTCCTGTCGTCCTTCGCGCTGGAACTGCTGGCGACGCTCTCGGTGGCCCTGGTGGCCGTCACCATCGGCATGCGGCTGGTCCACGGCGAACTCGATCTCTACACCGGGCTGGTGGTGCTGATCCTGGCGCCCGAGGCCTATCTCCCGATCCGCCAGGTCGGCGCCCAGTACCACGCGGCCGCCGAGGGGCTCTCCGCCGCGGAGGAGATCTTCGCGGTCCTGGAGACCGAACTCCCCGTGCACGGAACGGCCGACGTCCCCGGCTCGCCGCGGCTGGAGCTGGACGAGGTGACCGTACGGCACGAAGGGCGCGGCGAGCCCTCCCTGGACCGGGCCTCGCTGGTCGTCGACGAGGGGGAGACCGTGGCACTGGTCGGCCCCAGCGGCGTCGGGAAGTCCACCCTGCTCGACGTGGTCCTCGGCTTCACCCGGCCGGACCGGGGACGGGTACGGGTCGGCGGCACCGACCTGGCCGAACTCGCGCCCGAGCGGTGGCGGGAACGGATCGCCTGGGTGCCGCAGCGCCCGTACCTCTTCGCGGGGACCATCGCGGAGAACGTACGGCTGGCCCGGCCGGACGCCGACGACCGCGCCGTGGCGGACGCGCTGCGGGACGCCGGGGCCCATGACTTCGTGTCGGCGCTGCCGGAGGGGGCGCTCACCAGGATCGGCGAGGACGGTGCCGGGCTCTCCGCCGGACAGCGGCAGCGGCTCGCGCTCGCCCGGGCCTTCCTCGCCGACCGCCCGGTGCTGCTGCTCGACGAGCCGACCGCGAGCCTGGACGGCGAGACGGAGGCGGGGATCGTCGAGGCGGTGCGGCGGCTGGCCGCGGGGCGGACCGTGCTGCTCGTCGTGCACCGCCCGGCGCTGCTCGCGGTGGCCGACCGGGTGGTGCGCCTGGCCCCGGCCGTGACCGCGCGGGCGGAGCGGGCCGGGACTCCTGCCACGGGGGCTCCCGGAACAGTGCCGAGGCAGGCGGGGAGCGCGGCCGCCGCCCCGGAACCCGACGGGCCCCGACGGGCCCCGGCCCGCCCCGGGCGTGTGCTGCGCAGGGTCCGGGAGGCGGCGGGGGCGCGGCGCGGCCGGCTGGCGCTCGCGCTGCTGCTGGGGAGCCTCGCCGTGGGTTCCGCCGTCGGCCTGATGGCCGTCTCCGGCTGGCTGATCGCGCGCGCCTCCGAACAGCCCCCGGTGCTCTACCTGATGGTCGCGGTGACGGCGACCCGGGCCTTCGGCCTGGGCCGGGCCGTCTTCCGCTACGCCGAGCGCCTGGTCTCGCACGACGCGGTGCTCGCGATGCTCGCCGAACTCCGCGTCGCGGTCTACCGGGGGCTGGAGCGGGTCGCCCCCGCCGGGCTGCGCCGGGCCCGGCGTGGGGACCTGCTCTCCCGGCTGGTCGCCGATGTCGACGCGCTCCAGGACTACTGGCTGCGCTGGCTGCTCCCGGCCGGGACCGCCGTGGTCGTCGGGACGGCGACCGTCGGCTTCGTCGGCTGGCTGCTTCCGGCGGCGGGCGCGGTGCTGGCCGCCGGGCTGCTGCTGGCCGGTGTCGGCGTGCCGCTGATCAGCGGTGCCTGCTCCCGGCAGGCGGAACGCCGCCTCGCCCCGGCCCGCGCCGAACTGGCCACCCGGGTCACCGACCTGCTCGGCGGGACCGCCGAACTGACCGTCGCGGGCGCCCTGCCCGCCCGCGTGGAGCGGACCCGGGAGGCCGACGGCGTACTGACCCGGATCGCGGCCCGCGCCGCCACCGCCACCGCGCTCGGCGGCGGCCTCGGGACGCTGGTCACCGGGCTCACCGTCGTCGCCACCGCGCTCGTCGCGCTGCCCGCCGTACGGGACGGCCGCCTCGCCGGTGTGGAGCTCGCGGTGCTGGTGCTGACCCCGCTGGCCGCCTTCGAAGCGGTGGCCGGTCTGCCGCTCGCCGTGCAGTACCGCCGACGCGTCGAACGGAGCGCGGAGCGGGTGTTCGAAGTGCTGGACGCCCCCCTGCCGGTGCGTGAGCCCGAGAGCCCGGCCGAGGCACCCGCATCGCCCTTCCCGCTGGAGCTGCGCGGTCTGTCGGCCCGGTACGCGGAGGCGGACCGCGACGCCCTCGACGCCGTCGACCTGACGCTGACCACCGGCAGGCGCATCGCCGTCGTCGGGCCCTCCGGATCGGGGAAGACCACCCTCGCGCAGGTCCTGGTCCGCTTCCTGGACGCCAGGGCCGGCACGTACCGGATCGGCGGGGTCGAGGCCGGTGCGCTGGACGGGGACACCGTGCGGCGGTACGTCGGGCTGTGCGCCCAGGACGCCCACGTCTTCGACAGCTCCGTCCGGGAGAACCTGCGGCTGGCCCGTCCCGGCGCGACGGACGCCGAGCTGCGGGCCGCCCTGGACCGGGCGCGGCTGCTCGACTGGGCCGACGCGCTGCCGGACGGGCTCGACACCCTGGTGGGCGAACACGGCGCACGCCTCTCCGGAGGGCAGCACCGCCGCCTCGCCCTGGCCAGGGCGCTCCTCGCCGACTTCCCCGTACTGGTCCTGGACGAACCGGCCGAGCACCTCGACCTGGCGACCGCGGACGCGCTGACCGCGGATCTGCTGGCGGCCACCGAGGGACGGACGACCGTGCTGATCACCCACCGGCTGAAGGGGCTCGACGCCGTGGACGAGGTGCTGGTGCTGGACGAGGGCCGGATCGTGCAGCGCGGCCCGTACGCCGAGCTGGCCGCCGCCGAGGGGCCGCTGCGCCGGATGCTGGACCGCGAGCGGGAGTCCGACGGGGCGCCGGCTCAGACCGTAGGCGCCCCGGCCTGAGCCGCAGGAAGCAGGCACGGAGGAGAGAGGAACGGACACGGGCGCGGAGGAAAGGGGCGCGGGCGCAGAGGGAAGAGACACGGATGCGGAGGAAATCCGACTTTCCTTGCTAATGGGTGCTAATTACGCTCGGGGTATGCCGGAGCAGGACCCGAACGACCCACTCGAAGCGGCGACCCGGGCGACCCGCGGTCTCCAGGGCCTGTCCGCCGAGATCACCGCCCGCATCCCGCAGCTGCTGGAGGCGATGCGATCCGTCGGCGCGGGCCTGGAGCTGCACTCCACCCTCGACCGGATCTGTGAGACCGCCGCCGAACTGGCCCACGCCCGCTACGCCGCGATCGGCGTCGTCGACGCGGAGGGCGAGGGCCTCTCCGACTTCGTCACGTACGGGGTGCCGGACGAGACGGCGGACCGGATCGGCCGCCGCCCCGACGGGCACCGGGGGCTGCTGGGCGCACTGATCCACGACCCGGCGCCGGTGCGCCTCGCCGACCTGACGGCCGATCCGAGGTTCGCGGGTTTCCCGCCCGGCCACCCGCCGATGCGGACGTTCCTCGGCGTTCCGATCCGGGTGCAGGGCGAGATCTTCGGGAACCTGTACCTGGCCGAGAAGGAGGGCGGCGGCGAGTTCAACGACTACGACCTGCACATGGTGCGGGTGCTCGCCACGGAGGCCGGGATCGCCATCGGCAACGCCCGGCTCTACGAGGCGGCACGCCAGCGCGAGCGGTGGATCGACGGCTCGGTGGCCGTGACGACCGCCCTGCTCTCCGGCGGGGACGCCGACGACGCGCTCTCCGTCGTCGCCGAACAGGCCCGTCGGCTCGCCGACGCCGCCGCCGGGGTGGTGCTGCTGCCCACCGGGGACGGCGGCCTGGAGGTCGTCGCCGTCTCCGCGGACGATCCCGCCTCCCCGCTCGGGGTGATCATCGGTCCCGAGAGCCCGGTGGCGGCGAGACTGCTGGACGGCGAGCCGGTCTTCGTGGACGACTCGGCCACCGATCCCCGGATGGTCACCGCCCTGGCACCCCGGTACGGCCCGAGCATGCTGCTGCCCCTGCACAGCGGCGGGCGGGTGCTGGGCGCGCTCGCCACCCCGCGCGCCCGGGGCGGCAGGGCGTTCACGGAGGCGGAGCGGACCCTCGCCACCCAGTTCGCCTCGCAGGCCGCGCTCGCGCTGATGATGGCCGAGGCGCAGCGGGACCGGGAGCGGCTGGCGGTCTACGAGGACCGCGACCGGATCGCCCGCGATCTGCACGACCTGGTCATCCAGCGGCTGTTCGCCACCGGGATGATGCTGGAGAGCGCCCAGCGCCGGTCGGCGGTGCCCGAGGAACGGAACGGGATCGGCCGGGCGGTCGACGAGCTGGACGTGACCATCCAGGAGATCCGTACCGCGATCTTCGCCCTCCAGCAGGAACCCGCCGAGGCGCCGTCGGGGCTGCGTACCCGGGTGCTGCGCGAGATCAATACGGCGGCGGTCCCGCTGGGTTTCAAGCCCGGGCACCGCTTCCTCGGCCCGGTCGACTCGCTGGTCGGGGAGCTGACCGGCAAGAACCTGATCGCGGCACTGCGGGAGGCCCTGTCCAACGCCTTCCGGCACGCCGACGCGTCGGTGATCGACGTGGTCGTGGACGCCACGGCGAAGCTGCCCGACGGGCGGGCGGCGGTGCGGCTGTCGGTCGCCGACGACGGAGTGGGCATCCCCGGGGGCGGCCGCCGCAGCGGGCTGCGGAACCTGGCGCGCCGGGCGGAGTCGCTGGGCGGGTCCAGCTGGTTCGGGCCCGGCATCGGGGAGGACGGCGGCGGCACGACGGTGGTGTGGGAGGCGCCGCTCTGAGGGCCGCCGGGTGGGGGCCGCGCGGGCTCGGTGCATTCGCCCGGGGATTCGGCCCGTGGGGCTCGGCGTATCCGGCCCGGGGCTGTCAGGCCGTAGGGAGCCGACGCACCCGGCCCGGGGCTCTCAAGCCGTACGGAGTCAGTGCACCCGGCCCGCGGCGCGGCGCTCGGCGATGATCCGCTCGATGACGACGGCGACGCCGTCCTCGCTGTTGGTGGCGGTGTGGCCGGTGGCGGCGGCGAGCGCGGCGGGGTGGGCGTTGCCCATCGCGTACGAGGCGCCCGCCCAGCGCAGCATCTCCACGTCGTTGGGCATGTCCCCGAAGGCGACGACCTCGGCGGGCGAGATGCCGCGCTCGGCGCAGCACAGCTCCAGTGTGCTGGCCTTGGAGACTCCGGTCGCGCTGACCTCCAGCAGGGCCGTGGGGCTGGACCGGGTGAAGACGGCCCGGTCCCCGGCCGCCGCCATGGCCAGGGCGAGGAACGCGTCCGGGGCCAGGTCGGTGTGGTGGGCGAGGAGCTTCAGCATCGGGGAGCCGGCACCGGGCGTCTCCTCGTGCAGCAGCTTCTCGACCGGGGCGACCGTGGCGTTCGGGTCCAGGTGGAGGGGCGGGTACTCCGGTTCGTAGTGGATGCCGGTGGCCAGCTCCACGGCGAAGGAGGCGCCGGGGGCGGCGGCCCGCAGCGCACCGACCACGTCCAGGGCGACGGCACGCTCCAGCGGACGGATCTTGACCAGCTCACCGCCCGCGTGCAGATCGGCCACCGCCGCGCCATTGGCGCAGATCGCCAGGCCGTGGCCGTGCACGTAGTCGCTGACGACCGTCATCCAGCGGGCCGGGCGCCCGGTGACGAAGAAGACCTCTATGCCCTCCTCCTCGGCGGCGGCGAGCGCGGCGACCGTGCGGTCGGAGACCGTCTTGTCGTCGCGGAGCAGGGTCCCGTCCAGGTCGGTGGCGATCAGCCGGACAGCGGCAGGCGAGGGCGAATCGGAAGCTGAGGTCACCCGCCCATTCTCCCGTACGAGCGTGCACGGGCGTGCGGAGGGGCGCACATCTGAGGATGTACGCCCCCGACCAGGAGAACATGCCTGGTGCATATGCCAAGAGCTCTGAACGGCGGAGGATCAGCCGCCGAGCTGGGCCAGTCCCTCGGTGGCGATGCGCTCGAAGACCTTCTCGTCCGCCGCGAAATCGGAGTCGGGGACGGGGGTGTGGATGACGATCTCCGTGAAGCCCAGCTCGAAGTGGGTGCCCGCGAAGTCCACGAAGGCGTCGAAGGAGTCGAGCGGGCGGTCCGGGGTGAAACCGGTCAGCAGGATCCGGTCCAACTCGGCGGCGTCCCGGCCGACGGCCTCGCAGGCCGCGTCCAGCTTGGCGATCTGTCCCCGGACGGCCTCCACGGACTGCGCGGGGGTACCCGTCTCGTACAGCTTCGGGTCGCCCGTGGTGACCCAGGCCCGGCCGTACCGGGCGGCCAGCTTCATGCCGCGCGGACCGGTGGCGGCCACCGCGAACGGCAGCCGTGGCCGCTGGACGCAGCCGGGGATGTTCCGGGCCCCGTTCGCCGAGTAGAACGTGCCGTCGTACGTCACCGCGGGCTCGCGCAGCAGCCGGTCGAGCAGGGAGACGAACTCTTCGAAGTGGTCGGCCCGTTCGCGCGGGGTCCACGGCTCCTCGCCGCTCCGGCGCAGCGTCGTGGCGTCGAAGCCGTCGCCCCCGGCGCCGATGCCCAGGGTGACGCGGCCGCCGGAGACGTCGTCCAGCGTGATGAGGTCCTTGGCGAGGGTGACGGGGTGCCGGAAGTTGGGGGAGGTGACGAGGGTGCCCAGGCGGATGTGCTCGGTCGCGGCGGCGGCGGCGGTGAGAGTCGGGACCGCACCGAACCAGGGGCCCTCGCGGAAGCTCCGCCAGGCCAGGTGGTCATAGGTGTAGGCGGCGTGGAAGCCCAGTTCCTCGGCGCGCTGCCAGATTTCGCGGCCTTCTCGCCAGCGGTGGATCGGCAGAATCACAGTGCTCAGACGCATGGCTACGACCATACGGTCACCGGTTGTCCGGGCCGGACTCACGGCCGATCGAGCCGCTGCCCGGTCGTCCCGCCGCCCGGTGGCCCGGTGGCCCGGTGGCCCGGTCGGTCGGTCGCCCCGTCGGCCGGGCGCTCAGTCGCGCAGTCTCAGGAACTCCGGCGGGACGGCTTCGGTGAGCCAGACCCCGTTGGCGCTGACGTGGAAGGTGTGGCCCGCGCGGTGCATCGCCCCCGCGTCCACCGGCAGCACGACGGGGCGGCCGCGCCGGGCGCCCACCCTGGTCGCCGTCTCGCGGTCGGGCGAGAGGTGGACATGCGTGCGGTTCATGGGCCGCAGCCCCTCGCTCCGGATCGACTCCAGCGCCCGGCCGACCGTGCCGTGGTAGAGGTACGCGGGCGGCTCGGCGGGCGGCAGGCCGAGGTCGACCGGGACGGTGTGGCCCTGGCTGGCCCGGATCCGGTCGCCCTCCACGGCGAAGCGCCGTTTGTCGTTGGTGGCGACGACATGGTCCAGCTCGGCCCGGGTGAGGTGGACGCCGTGCCGGGCCATGGCACGCAGCAGCGTGTCGACCGGCACCCAGCCCTGGGCGTCGAGCGTGATGCCGATGCGCTCCGGCTGGTGGCGCAGATGCTTCGAGAGGTACTTGGACACCTTGACGGTGCGTCTTTCGTCCATTGCGCCAGCGTGCCCGTGGCGACCCCTCCGATGCATCCGGGTTTCGGCCGTGACGTTCCGAAGAAAGTGTCTACCCACAGGTTTGATCCACAGTCAGTTCGACTTATCCACAGAGGAATTGACGATCCTGTGGACAACTCCCTGAAGTTTTAGGCGTTTTGGTCAATATTGTTCATATTTGCGATAGTTGGGGCGAGATGATCCAAAGTGCGTGCCTGTACCTCACGTTCGGTGGCGGCCGCGATGAACGCGGTGACGTTTTCCGCGCCAACCAGCCGCTGCACGGCCCGGATCGTCTGTGCCGGCAGCTCCACCGGAAGCGCGGCGAGCGGCGGGTCGTCCGTGCCGAGCGGAGTGTCCGCGCCGAGGTGGTGGTGCAGATGCCGGGTCGCGAACGTGCGCATGGCACGGGCCAGTTCGGCGTCGACCGTCTGCTGGGCGAGCGGTCTCAACCGGCGCACCATGGCGGCGGCCTCGGCCGCGTCCGAGTCGGTCGGCGGCCGGTGCCCGAGATAGCGGGCGAAGACGTGCTCGGTGGTGAACTCGAGGAAACGGGAGGCTATCTGCTCGACCTGGCCGCGAAGTTCCCTCAGATGGCCCGAGATCGCGATGAGCGGCACGCCCGCCGCGTGCAACTCCACGGCCACGGCAAGCTCCTGGGGGCTCGGCACCAGGAACTCGTCGTCCCTGCCCGGGACCGGCTCCAGCACCCCGAGCTCCACGGCCTCGGCGACCGCCTGGTCGTCCGGGACACCGCCGAACGCGTCGATCAGCTCGGCCAGCGAGATCCGGTCGGCCTGCTCGTCCGTCCAGGGGCCGTGCACCTCGGCCACGAGCCCGAGCACCCCGCCCAGGCCGCGGCCGGCGTCCCAGGCGTCCAGCAGCTCCTTGATGCTGGCCAGGGTGTAGCCGCGGTCCAGCAGGTCGGCGATCTGCCGGAGCCGGGCGAGATGGGTCTCCCGGTACACATTGGCCCGGCCGCGGCGCTCCGGCGTCGGGAGCAGGCCGCGGTCCTGGTAGGCGCGGATCGTGCGGACCGTGGCCCCGCTGGCGTGCGCCAGGTCCTCGATCCGGTACTCGGCGGCGGACGGCCGGTCCGCCGCCGGGGCCGGCCGCTGGGTGCCGCTCACAGCGGCGGCTTCATCCGGGCGATCCCGCGCAGCGCACCGGGGCTGAACCGGGAGAGGAGGCGGGCGCCGCGGGCCTCGGGGGTCACCGGCACCACGGCCTGGTTGCGCACCACGGCCTTGAGGATCGCGTCGGCGACCCGCTCCGGTGGGTAGTTCCGCAGCCCGTACAGTCTGCTGGTCCGCTTCCGCAGCCGGGTCTCCTCGGCGGCGTCGGCCCCGGCGAAACGCGTCGTCGCCGTGATGTTCGTGTTGACGATGCCGGGGCAGATGGCGCTGACCCCGATCGACCGCTCGGCGAACTCGGCCCGCAGGCACTCGCTGAGCATCAGCACCGCCGCCTTGGACGTGCTGTACGCGGGCAGTGCCCGGGACGGCTGATAGGCGGCGGCGGAAGCGGTGTTGACGATGTGGCCGCCCTGGCCGCGCTCGGCCATCTGCCTGCCGAAGATCCGGCAGCCGTGGATGACTCCCCACAGATTGACGTCGAGGACGTTCTTCCAGTCCTCGCTCGTGGTGTCCAGGAAGGAGCCGGACAGGCCGATCCCGGCGTTGTTGACCAGGACGTCGACGATGCCGTACTCGGCGGCCACCTTCTCGGCGAGCTTCTCCATCGCCTGCTCGTCGCTCACGTCGACCGCCTCGCCCCAGGCGTCCTGGGCGCCGATCAGCCGGGCCAGCTCCGCCGTACGGGCCGCCCCCTCCGCGTCCCGGTCCACGGCCACCACCCTGGCGCCCGCCTCGGCGAACGCGAAGGCGGTGGCCCGGCCGATGCCGCCGGCCGCGCCCGTCACCAGGACCAGGCGGCCGCCGAACCGGTCCGCGTACGCCCCGGTCGGCGCGGCGTCCCGGACCGGGGAGCTCTCCCCGGCCGTCTCGTTCGCGGCGACGAACTCGCTTATCCAGGCGGCGAGCTGGTCCGGCCTGGTGCGCGGTACCCAGTGTTTGCCCTCCAGGGAGCGGCGCACCAACCGGGGTGCCCACAGCTCCAGTTGGTCGTAGAGCTTCTCCGAGAGGAACACGTCACCGGTCGGCGTGATCAGCTGGACCGGCACATGCGCGTAGGCCTCGGCACGCGGCCGGCTGAGCCTGGCGCGGACGTTGTCCCGGTAGAGCCAGGCGCCGTGCGCCGCGTCGCCGGGCAGCGAGGCCGTCGGGTAGTCGCCGGCCGGAACCTTCTCCAGCCGCTCGAGAATGCGCGGCCACCGTTTGCCGAGCGGCCCGCGCCAGGCCAGCTCCGGCAGGACGGGCGTATGCAGCATGTACACGTACCAGGACTTGGCGCCCTGCCCGAGCAGCTGGCCGACCCGGCGCGGGGTGGGCCGGCTCATCCGCTGCTTGATCCAGTGCCCGAAGTGGTCCAGCGAGGGGCCGGACATCGAAGTGAACGAAGCGATCCGGCCCTCGGTCCGCTTGACGGTGGCGAACTCCCAGGACTGGACCGAGCCCCAGTCGTGCCCGACCAGATGCACCGGCCGGTCGGGGCTCACCGCGTCGGCGACCGCCAGGAAGTCGTCGGTGAGCTTCTCCAGGGTGAAGCCGCCGCGCAGCGGCTTCGGCGCACTGGACCGGCCGTGTCCGCGTACGTCGTACAGCACGACGTGCCACCGCTCGGCCAGCTGCTCCGCCACGTCCGCCCAGACCTCCTTGCTGTCCGGATAGCCGTGGACCAGGACGACCGTCGGCCGCGCGGGGTCGCCCAACTCCGCGACGCACAGCTCGATTCCACCCGTACGCACCCGGCGCTCACGCGCCTCCGGCAGGCTCATGCCGCCACCCTTTCCTCGGCCCAGCGCCGCACGTGCGGCAGATCGTCGTCCAGCCAGAAGGCGCTCTGCTCGGGGTCCTTGGAGTCGGTGACCACCAGGATCTCCTCGAACTTGGCGCCCGTGCCCCGGAATCCCAGATGGGGCTCGACCGCCCACAGCCCCGGCTGCGGCGGGTGGTCGGAGAAGCGGTACGGACTCCACAGCGGCGACCAGCCGTCCCGGTGGCCGTGCAGCGCGTCGCTCAGCAGCCCCTTGAGGGACTGGGTCCCGAAGCCGAACACATGCGGGGACCAGCGCCGTTCGGCGACGCGGTCGACCTTGTGCGCGATGACCCCGAAGGGGTAGGCGCGGTGCCGGTTGGCATAACCCTGCCCGACCATCAGGCGGTCGACGTCCTCGTATATCTCGCGCAACGACCGCCGTTCGCGCACCTCGCGCAGTATCAGCTCGCGGTGCGCCTCCAGGTCGGTGAGGAGCTTGTCGTGCAGCGGATTGGGGCCGAGGCAGCCGGAGTAGCCGATATCGGCCGTGAAGCCCTTGTACACAGGGGCCATGTCGAGGATGAAGGGCATCCCCGGCTCCAGCTCCCGGTTGCCCGGGAAGAACTGCAGCGGCACCCTGAACCCGGTGAATGCCGTGCGGTCGCCGAACCAGGCGAACGGGAGGTGGAACCAGTCCCGCACCCCGCGCTCGCGCAGCCAGTCGCGCTGCATCCGGGCCGCCTCGCGCTCGGTCACTCCCGGTACGAGCTGTCCCGCGACCGCCTCCGCGCAGGCGTACGCGAGGCTCTGCACCTCTCTGAACCCCCGGAGCTCCGGGGCCTGTGCGTGCTTCACCGCCGAATGCATGCCACCGTCCGTTCCCTGCCGTGTGCGGTACGTGCCCGTAACGTGACACTGATGAATGTGACAATGTCCGGCGGCTGCGTCAAGGGGTGTGCGCGCACCTGTGGACAACCCGTCCGCGGCCGCCCCGGGGACCGGGGACGTCATCCCCTGCGACGGCCCCCTACGGGTCCGTACATCTGGAGTCGGACGCCGATCCAGCCGCCAGGGCTGACGACCTGTGTGGCCCGCGCCACTACGTTCGGTATGTGACTGTGATCGCGACTGAGCGCCTGACTATGCGGTTCCCCCGGGTGACCGCGCTTGACCGGCTCTCCTTGGACATCGGCCCCGGCGTGACGGGGCTGGTGGGTTCCAACGGGGCCGGCAAGTCCACATTGATCAAGATCCTGCTGGGGCTGTCCCCCGCCACCGAAGGCCGGGCCACCGTGCTCGGGCTCGACGTCGCCACCGAAGGCGCCGCCATTCGGGAACGGGTCGGCTACATGCCCGAGCACGACTGCCTGCCGCCCGACGTCTCGGCCACCGAGCTCGTCGTCCACATGGCGCGGATGTCCGGGCTGCCGCCCACCGCGGCCCGCGAGCGCACCGCCGACACCCTGCGGCACGTGGGTCTCTACGAGGAGCGCTACCGCCCCATCGGCGGCTACTCGACCGGCATGAAGCAGCGGGTGAAGCTGGCCCAGGCGCTCGTCCACGACCCCCGGCTGGTACTGCTCGACGAGCCGACCAACGGCCTGGACCCGGTCGGCCGCGACGAGATGCTCGGCCTGATCCGCCGCGTCCACACCGACTTCGGCATCTCGGTCCTGGTCACCTCGCACCTCCTGGGCGAGCTGGAACGCACCTGCGACCACGTCGTCGTCATCGACGGCGGCACCCTGCTGCGCTCCAGCTCCACCAGCGACTTCACCCAGACCACCACCACCCTCGCGGTCGAGGTCACCGACAGCGACACCCACCCCGACGGCACCGGCGCACTGCGCCGCGCCCTCACCGCGGCCGGGGTCAAGCTGATCGGCCACGACGGGCTCGACACCCGGGGGCTGCCCGGCGCGGGCCACATCCTGCTGGTCGAGGCGGTCGGCGAGGAGACGTACGACACCGTGCGCGACAGCGTCGCCGGGCTCGGACTCGGCCTCGTACGGATGGAACAGCGCCGCCACCACATCGCCGAGGTCTTCCACGCCGAGGAGACCCACGCCGAGGAGGCCCACGCCTCCACCGCCCCGGCGCCCGGCACACCCGGCACATCCGCCACACCCGGCGCGCCCGCATCAGCCGCCCGTACAGCAGAAGGGGAGCGGTCGTGACGAGCACCGAGACCGGCACCGCGGCCGGGAGCGACACCTCCCGCATCCACAACATCGGCTACCGCTCCTACGACGGCCCCCGGCTGGGCCGGGGATACGCGCGGCGCTCGCTCTACGCGCAGTCCCTGCGCGGGGCTTTCGGACTGGGCCGTTCCGCCAAGTCCAAGGTGCTGCCGATGCTGCTCACGGGCGTGATGTGCCTGGTCGCGGCGATCATCGTCGCCGTCGCCATCGCCACCCCGGGCATGAAGGCACTGCCGATCAAGTACACCGCGTTCGCGATCTTCCTCCAGGCGGTGATCGGCCTCTTCCTCGCGGCCCAGGCGCCCCAGTCGGTCTCCCGGGACCTCCGCTTCAAGAGCGTGCCGCTGTACTTCTCGCGGCCGATCGAACGGGTGGACTACGTCGTGGCCAAGCTGGCCGCCATGGCTTCCGCCCTCCTCATTCTCACCGGCGCGCCGCTCGTCATCCTTTATCTCGGCGCGCTCCTCGCGAAGTTCGACTTCGCCGAGCAGACCAAGGGATTCGGACAGGGCATGGTCTCCGTCGCACTGCTCTCCGTGCTCTTCGCCGCGCTGGGCCTGGTGATGGCGGCGCTGACCCCGCGCCGCGGCTTCGGAGTCGCCGCCGTGATCGCCGTACTGACCATCACCTACGGCGCGGTCTCCACGATCCAGGCCATCGCCTGGCAGACGGGCTCCGAAGGCGCCGTCGAGTGGCTGGGGCTGTTCTCCCCCATCACCCTGATCGGCGGCCTGCAGACCGCCTTCCTCGGCGCGGACTCGGCCTTCCCCGGAGGGGAAGGCCCGGGAGCCGGGGCCGGCATGGTCTATCTGATCGTATTTCTCGCGCTCGTCTCCGGCTGCTACGCCGTGCTGATGCGCCGCTACCGGAGGGTCGGGCTGTGACCACCATCGAGATCGACCACACCTCGCGCTGGTTCGGCAACGTGGTCGCCGTCAACGACGTCAGCATGACGGTGGGGCCGGGCGTCACCGGGCTGCTCGGGCCCAACGGCGCGGGAAAGTCCACGCTGATCAACATGATGGCCGGGTTCCTCGCCCCGTCGACCGGCGCGGTCACGCTGGACTCCAGGCCGATCTGGCGCAACGAGGCCGTGTACCGGGAGATCGGCATCGTGCCTGAGCGGGAGGCCATGTACGACTTCCTGACCGGCCGCGAGTTCGTCGTCGCCAACGCCGAGCTCCAGGGACTCGGTGACGCGGAGGCGCAACGGGCCCTCGCCACGGTCGAGATGGAGTACGCGCAGGACCGCAGGATCGCGACGTACAGCAAGGGCATGCGCCAGCGCGTGAAGATGGCGTCCGCGCTGGTCCACGAGCCCTCGGTGCTGCTGCTCGACGAACCGTTCAACGGCATGGACCCCCGGCAGCGGATGCAGCTGATGGATCTCCTGCGACGGATGGGGGAGGAGGGCCGTACGGTGCTCTTCTCCTCGCACATCCTCGAAGAGGTCGAGCAGCTCGCCTCCCACATCGAGGTGATCGTGGCCGGGCGGCACGCGGCGTCCGGCGACTTCCGCAGGATCCGCCGGCTGATGACGGACCGCCCGCACCGCTACCTCGTGCGCTCCAGCGACGACCGCGCCCTGGCCGCGGCGCTGATCGCCGATCCGTCGACGGCGGGCATCGAGGTGGACCTGGGCGAAGGGGCCCTGCGCATCCAGGCGGTCGACTTCGGACGCTTCACCGAACTGTTGCCCAAGGTCGCGCGGGAGCACGGAATTCGCCTTCTGACCGTTTCGCCGTCCGACGAGTCCCTCGAATCGGTCTTTTCCTATCTCGTATCGGCCTGAGTAGTGGCCTGAAAGGAGCTGTGAAGCGTCATGTACGAACCCACAGTCGCCCGGCTCACCTACCGGGCCCTGCTCGGCCGGCGCCGGGCCGCCATCCTGTTCGTCCTGCCGGTCCTGCTGGTGCTGATCGCCGTCGCGGTACGGATGTTCGCAGGATCCGACGACCAGGTCGCCTCGGACGTGCTGGGCGGCTTCGCCCTCGCCACGATGGTGCCGCTGATCGGTGTGATCGCCGGGACCGGGGCCATCGGCCCCGAGATCGACGACGGATCGATCGTCTACCTGCTGTCCAAGCCGGTGAAGCGGCCGACGATCATCTTCACCAAGCTGATCGTCGCCATCGCCGTGACCATGGTCTTCTCGGCGCTGCCGACACTGATCGCGGGCCTGATCCTCAACGGCAACGGCCAGCAGATCGCGGTGGCGTACACCATCGCGGCCCTGGTCGCCTCGATCGCGTACAGCGCGCTGTTCCTGCTGCTGGGCACGGTCAGCCGGCACGCGGTCGTCCTCGGACTCGTCTACGCGCTGGTGTGGGAGGCCCTGTTCGGCTCGCTGGTCCCCGGGGCGCGCACGCTCAGCGTCCAGCAGTGGTCCCTCGCCGTCGCCGAGAAGGTCGGCGGGGCGGGCACGATCACCTCCGAGGTCGGGCTGCCGACCGCGACGGTCTTGCTGACGGCGGTCACGGTGGCGGCGACCTGGTACGCGGGCCAGAAGCTGCGCACGCTGAAGCTGGCCGGAGAGGAGTGAGAGGGGCCCGACGCCCTCATTCGCCCCCGGCGAAAAACTCCGTCAACCCCCGCCCTCCCGGCGGGGGTTGACGCATTCCGGGCACTCTTCCGCGTAACTGTGCGGTTATCGGTTCGTTGGTCGAGATGCGTGGAGGCAACTGGAATCCGTGGCGTCGTGGCTTTCGTGAATCAGGGGAATGCCGATACCGGTGGGGAGCACCCGCCGGGTCGGTCATCGAGTGAGTGGCAACCGTGAGCGTCCTCCGCCCTTCGAGCCCGGGACAGGGCTGTCCGTCATCCGTTTCACGACAGGAGGCATGCCCATGCCCACGGAAGTCGCCCTGCTCGAATCACGCGCGTTGCGTGTCGAACAGATGGGGCGCGTCGACGTCCTCGACAAGGTGAAGAGCCTTGTCATGCTCCCGGACGGAATTCACGTTCGCACAGAGGACGTGGCACGTTACTTCGAAGTATCCACAGCCACCGTGAGGAGGCTCACCGACCGCCACCAGGAGGAGCTGGCGGAGAACGGGATGCGGCTGCTACGTGGCGCTGACCTGCAAGCCTTCCATAGCGACATGATGTCGCTATGGGTGGGTGAAGGGCGGGAAAGTTATCCACAGGCGGCGGCTCGGCTCAGGGTCTACACCCGCAGGACCGTCCTCAACATCGCGATGCTTCTTCGCGACAGCGACATCGCCCGCTGCGTCCGCACGTATCTGCTCGACGCCGAGCGGGACCTGCGGGCGGGCTACGCCGCACTCGAACACCGGGTCACCCGGGTGGAGAGCTGCCTGGCCGGGGTCGGGGCCGCGCTCCAGGAGCTCGGGCCGGTCCTCGGCCGGATGTCGTACCGGCTCGACAGTCTCGACCGGAGGCTGGACACCACGCACCAGGTCGTCGGCGCGATGAGCGTGCGACTGGGGCATGTGTCGGAGAACGTCGTCCGGATCGACGCCCGGATGGATGAACTCGCCCACAACCTGAAGGACCTGAGCCGCCGCACCCGCAAGCAGCGCTGATCGGGCAGGAGTTCGCGGCCCGGAGTTCACGGCCGGGACTTCACCGCCGGAGTTCACGGCCGGGACTTCACCGCCGGAGGGTCACGGCCGGGACTTCACCGCCGGAGGGTCACGGCCGGGAGCGAACGAGCGGGTCGGTCCGCCCGCCCGCTCCCGGCCGTCACCGGCTCGGTGCTACGACGACTGGAGCAGCCGTTCCAGGACCACGGCGATGCCGTCCTCCTGGTTGGACGTGGTGATCTCCTGGGCCACGCTCTTCAGCTGCTTGTGCGCGTTGGCCATCGCCACGCCGTGCCGCGCCCAGGCGAACATCGGGATGTCGTTCGGCATGTCGCCGAAGGCCAGGGTGTCCGCGCCCTTCACGCCCAGCCGACGCGCGGCCAGGGAGAGCCCGGTCGCCTTGCTCAGCCCCAGCGGAAGGATCTCCACCACCCCCGGACCGGCCATGACCACGTCCACGAGATTGCCGACGGCCGCACGCGCCGCCGTCGCCAGGGCGTCGTCGTCCAGCTCGGGGTGCTGGATGTAGACCTTGTTCAGCGGCGCGGTCCACAGCTCGGCCGGATCGTCCGTGAAGACCGCCGGAAGCGGCCCGTCCTGTACGCGGTAGCCGGGGCCGACCAGCACCTCGCCGTCGAGACCGTCGCGGCTCGCCGCCAGGGCCAGCGGGCCGACCTCGGCCTCGACCTTGGACAGCGCCAGGCCGGCGAGCTGCCGGTCCAGCGTCAGCGAGGTCAGCAGCCTGTGCTCGCCCGCGTGGTACACCTGCGCGCCCTGGCCGCAGACCGCGAGCCCTTCGTAGCCCAGGTCGTCCAGGATGTGGCGGGTCCAGGGGACGGACCGGCCGGTGACGACGATGTGCGCGGCACCGGCCGCCGCGGCGGCGACCAGTGCCTCACGGGTGCGCTCGGAAACCGTTTCGTCGTCACGCAGCAGCGTGCCGTCGAGGTCGGTCGCGACGAGCTTGTACGGAAAGGTCACTTGGCGACCGGCTCCAGGACCTCGCGTCCGCCCAGGTACGGCCGGAGCACCTCGGGCACCCGTACCGAACCGTCGGCCAGCTGGTGGTTCTCCAGGATCGCCACGATGGTGCGCGGTACGGCGCAGAGCGTGCCGTTCAGCGTGGCCAGCGGCTGGAGGACCTTCTTGCCGTCACGGTTGTCGCGCATCCGGACGGACAGGCGGCGGGCCTGGAAGCCGTCGCAGTTCGACGCCGAGGTCAGCTCGCGGTACTTGCCCTGCGTCGGGATCCAGGCCTCGCAGTCGAACTTCCGGGAGGCCGAGGAGCCCAGGTCGCCGGTGGCCACGTCGATCACCTGGAAGGGCAGCTCGAGAGCGGTGAGCCACTGCTTCTCCCAGTCCAGGAGCCTGCGGTGCTCGGCCTCGGCGTCGGCCGGGTCGACGTACGAGAACATCTCGACCTTGTCGAACTGGTGCACCCGGAAGATGCCGCGGGTGTCCTTGCCGTACGTACCGGCCTCACGGCGGAAGCAGGGCGAGAAGCCGGCGTAGCGCAGCGGGAGCTGCTCGGCGTCGATGATCTCGTCCATGTGGTACGCGGCGAGCGGGACCTCGGAGGTGCCGACCAGGTAGTAGTCGTCCTTCTCCAGGTGGTACACGTTCTCCGCGGCCTGGCCGAGGAAGCCGGTGCCCTCCATGGCGCGCGGGCGGACCAGCGCCGGGGTCAGCATCGGTACGAAGCCGGCCTCGGTGGCCTGCGCGATCGCCGCGTTGACCAGGGCCAGCTCCAGCAGGGCGCCGACGCCCGTCAGGTAGTAGAAGCGCGAGCCGGAGACCTTGGCCCCCCGCTCCATGTCGATGGCGCCGAGCTTCTCGCCGAGCTCCAGGTGGTCCTTGGGCTCGAAGCCCTCGGCCCCGAAGTCACGGATCGTGCCGTGCGTCTCCAGGACGACGAAGTCCTCCTCGCCGCCGACCGGCACGTCCTCGTGGACGATGTTGCCGATCCGCAGCATCAGGCGCTTGGCCTCGGCGTCCGCCTCGTCCTGGGCCGCGTCGGCGGCCTTGACGTCGGCCTTCAGCTGCTCGGCCCGCTTGAGCAGCTCGGCGCGCTCCTCGGGCGAGGCCTTGGGGATGAGTTTGCCGAGCGCTTTCTGCTCGGAGCGGAGTTCGTCGAAGCGGACACCGGACGACCTGCGCAGCTCGTCGGCGGAGAGCAGGGCGTCGACGAGGCCGACGTCCTCTCCACGGGCGCGCTGGGAGGCGCGAACACGGTCGGGGTCCTCACGGAGCAGGCGAAGGTCAATCACCCCTCCAGGCTACCGGTGCGCACTTCCCCCGCTCGAACCGATATGGACGAGCGCGTCACTTTGCCCAGATTGCCGGAATTAGTGATGCTGGGGGAGATTGTGCGGCCGGAGAGGATTCCAGACGTCAATGAGGAGTGCCTATTCGCCCGAATGGGGCAGATGGGTTCACTCGCATGACGTATCGGCCTTGCCTGGAGCGGCAGTTGGGCCTCGCTTGTCCACAGGGTCCGGGGCTCCTGAAAGTTATCCACAGGGTGTGGGGAAGTTCTGTGGATAGCGGAGGGTGGCATTCCAAAATCCGTGTGGTGGCTCGCGGATTCCTGATTCAAACCCGCTTCAGACGCTCGTTCGGGTGGGAATTGGCCATCTTCGCGAGTTGATCAATGGAATTGGGGGGTGTGGGGTGCCTTAGGTGACCTGGTGGACTGTGAACGTGCCTACGGCGACCGGGGTGATTTGTCGATGATGTCGTAGCGGGCTGTCGACTTGTCCCCAGGCTGAAGGCGGCCCCTGTGGATAACTCGGTGGATAACTCGGCGCCACGTCGGTGCAGCGCCGTCAGCCCCGGCCGTCCAGATTCCTGGCCAGCCAGTCGGAGGCCTCGGTGAACTCCGTGTCCGAGGTACCGGGCCGCAGCGGGCGTACGTCCTGCGGCGCGACCCCGGCCCGCGGATACGAGCCCAGGAACCGTACCTTCGGGCAGATCCGCTTCAGCCCCATCAGCGCCTCGCCGACCCGGCGGTCCGCGATGTGGCCCTCGGCATCCACCGCGAAGCAGTAGTTCCCGATACCGGCCCCTGTCGGCCGCGACTGGATCAGCATCAGGTTCACCCCGCGCACCGCGAACTCCTGGAGCAGTTCGAGCAGGGCACCGGGGTGGTCCTCGCCCATCCAGATCGCCACCGACGTCTTGTCCGCGCCCGTCGGGGCCGCCGGTCGGGCGGGGCGGCCCACCAGGATGAAACGGGTCTGCGCGTTCTCCGCGTCGTGAATCTCGGTCACCAGCGGCACGAGACCGTAGGTCGCCGCCGCGAACTCACCGGCGAAAGCGGCGTCGTACCGGCCCTCCTGCACCAGCCGGGCCCCGTCCGCGTTGGAGGCCGCCGACTCCCACACGGCGTCCGGGAGGTGGGCGGCCATCCAGTTGCGCACCTGCGGCTGTGCGGCCGGGTGCGCGGTGACCGACTTGATCTCGGAGAGCTCGGTGCCCGGCCGCACCAGGAGCGCGAAGCTGATGGAGAGCAGCACCTCGCGGTAGATCATCAGCGGCTCGCCGGAGGTCAGCTCGTCGAGCGTCGCGTTGATGCCGCCCTCGACGGAGTTCTCGATCGGCACCAGGGCCGCCGCGGCGGCCCCGCTGCGTACCGCGTCCAGCGCGGCCGGAACGGAGACCATCGGGACGAGTTCGCGGGTGGCGGCTTCCGGGAGCGTACGGAGGGCGACCTCGGTGAAGGTGCCCTCGGGGCCGAGATAGGCGTAGCGCGTGGCGGACATGACGTCACCCTAATGGGCCTTCCGGGCCCCGGGGCTCAGGATTCGAGCAGCCGCTGCCCCACGTACTCCCCCTCCGCCGCACCGCCCGGCACCGCGAACAGGCCGCTCGCCTCGTGCCGGATGAACGGGGACAGCGCGTCGCCCCGGTCCAGCTTCCGCTGTACCGGCACGAAGCCGCGCAGCGGATCGGCCTGCCAGCAGATGAACAGCAGACCGGCGTCCGGCGTGCCGTCCGCCGAGATGCCGTCGTGGTACGAGAAGGGGCGCCGCAGCATGGCCGCGCCGCTGTTCTTCCCGGGCGAGGAGATCCGGGCGTGGGCGTTGTCCGGGATCAGGAGCTTGCCGTCCGGGCCCGCCCGGTCGAGGTCCATCGGCGTGGTCTCGGCGCCGCCGCTGAGCGGGGCGCCGTCCTTCTTCCTGCGTCCTATGACCTGCTCCTGCCGGGCCACCGGAAGCTTCTCCCAGTCGTCCAGCAGCATCCTGATCCGGCGCACGACCGCGTACGAGCCGCCCGCGAGCCACTCGTACGCGGTACCGGCCCCGGCGGGGACGAAGACGCGGCGGTCGAAATCGCTCTCGGAGGGCTTCGGGTTGTTGGTGCCGTCGACCTGGCCCATCAGATTACGGGCGGTCATCGGCCGGGCCGTGGCTCCGGGGGACCGGTTGAAACCGTTCATCTGCCAGCGGACCCTGGCCGCCGGAGCGGCCGCCCGCTGCACGGCGCGCAGCGCGTGGAAGGCCACGAGCCCGTCGTCCGCGCCGATCTGGACCCAGAGGTCGCCCTCGGAACGCCCGGCGTCCAGGTGGTCGGAGGAGAAGGGCGGCAGCGGGTCGAGCCCCGGGGGGCGCCGGTCGGTCAGCCCCGTGCGCCCGAAGAAGGTCCGGCCGAAACCGAAGGTGAGGGTCAGCGAGGACGGCCCGGCGTCCAGTGCGATCCCGGTGTCGTGGTCCGGGCCGTCCGCCGCGCCGCTCCCGGCGGACTCCCCGGCCATCAGCCGCGCGGCCAGCTCCGACCAGCGGCGCATCAGGACGATGGCCTCCTTGCGCCCGGCGCCGGGCACCAGGTCGAAGGCGACGATATGGCCGCTGGCCTGAAGCGGAGTGGTGATCCCCGGTTGATGTTTCCCGTGAAACATCGCTCGCGTGGTCCCGACCGTGGTCAGCGCGGTGGATTCGTCGGGCCGGGTCGCGGCGTAACCGGCCGCACCGCCCGCCGCGCCCAGCACCAGCCCGGCCGCACCGGCCGCACCCGCGCCGCCGATCAGCCGGCGCCGGGAGAGGGAGCCGCCGGTGCGCGCGCCTGCGTCCGCATCGTCCGTACGGCGGCCGTCCCCGGGACGACCGTCCGCGGCACGACTGTCCGCGGTACGGGCGTCCGCGGCACGACTGCTCGCGGTACGACGTCCGTTCGCCGTTCCGCTCCGTGTCTTCTCGCTGCTGTCTGTGCTCACGATTCTGCTCAGCCGATCTTCATGGTCTTGTCGACGGTCGTCTGATCGATGTCAGACGTGCGGACGGTCACGGCGATCTTCCAGTCGCCGGCCATCGGGATCCGGACGTCGGCGGCGGTCCAGTGCCCCTCGGCCAGCCGGACGGGCGCGGCGGGGAGGGGGCCGATGTCCTGGGACTTCAGCGTGAGGGAGACCTTCACCTCGGGGACGTCCATGGGCTTGCCGTCGGCGCCGTCGATCCACAGGTGCAGCTCGGTGGCGCCGCTGCGGGCCGGGGTGATCTCCAGCCGTACCGTTCCACTGCCCTTCTCGCCGCCGGTGTCGAAGGGTGCCTTCATGGTGACCGGGCCCGCGGTGGCCGGGGCGGAGGCCGCCGTCGACGCGCGGGACGCCGCCTCCTCGGTGCGCGCGGGCTCGGTCGAGGTCAGGACGGTCGTCACCGCCAGCAGCACCACGGCGACCCCCACCTCGGCCAGCACCGAGCGGCGCAGCCCGGACCGGTCGGGGTCGGCGTCGCGGAGCCGCTTCTTCTCGGCGGTGGCCACGGCGGCCTGCTGCCGGGCGAGCTGTGCCGCACGCTCGGGGTCGGCATCCTGCCCGGACACATCGGCGGCCACGGAAGCCCCAAAAGCCCCGGAAGTTCCGGGAGGGGCCCCGGCCTCTGCCGCACGGCCGCCCGCGCTCCCGCTTCCGCCCGTACCCAGCCGGGCCGTCCAGCGCCGTGACGTGAAGGCGATCGCGACCATGACGGCGACCAGCACCACCTTCGCGATCAGCAGCTGCCCGTACCCCGTGCCGGTCAGCGCGGACCAGGTGCCGACCTGGCGCCAGGACTGGTAGATCCCGGTCGCGACGAGCACGACGACGCTGCCGAACGCCATGGCGGAGAAGCGCCGTACGGCCGCGGCGTCGAGGTCGGGCGTGCGGCGCAGGGCGACCAGCAGGGCCACGAGACCGCCGAGCCAGGCGGCGACGGCCAGCAGGTGCAGTACGTCGACCGGCATGGCGATGCCCGGCTGGAGCCCGGCGGAGGCGTGCTCGGCGAGCGCCCACGTACCGGCGATGCCGGCGGCGATCACCGTGCCGCCGATGGCCAGCCCGAAGGTGAGGTCCTTCTGCTCACGCCGGTCCTCACGCCGGGGGTAGGTCCCGAAGAGCACGGCGATGAAGAGCGCGGAGGCCCCGAGCAGCAGCAGCCGGGAGACCAGCGCGGCACCGGGCTTGGTGTCGAGCACGGCCTTCAGGCCGTCGAGGTCGAAGGCGTCCGCGAGCTTTCCCGACCCGGTGTACGGGCTGCGCAGCAGCAGCATGGCCAGGGTGGCGACGGTCAGCGTCATCCACCCGCGCACCACGAGACGCTGGAGCGGACGCGCCCCCGCCCCGCGCTGCCAGCAGGCCAGCACGAAGGCGGAGCCGCCGGCCAGCAGGATGAAACCGGCGTACGCGGCGTAGCGCGCGATGCCGTAGAGCGTGCCGACGAGCCCTCCGCCGGCCTCCTGGTCCGGCAGGGCCGCGGCGGTCTGCGAGGGGGCGCCGATGGAGAAGGTGAAGGCGCCGGACACCGGGTGGCTGTCCGCGGACACGGCCTGCCAGGCGACGGTGTACGTCCCGTCGGCCAGCCCGGTGCGCAGTGCCACGCCGTACCGTACGGCGGAGTCGTTCTGCAGGTCGCGGGGTTCGGCGCCGGTGTCGGCGCGCTTGCCGTCCGGGTCCAGGACGCGGACGGAGTCCTTGCCGAGGGCGACCTGTTCGGAGAAGGTGAGCGTGACCTCCTCGGGGGCGGTGGCGACCACCGCCCCGTCCTGCGGATCGCTCCCGGTCAGCGCGGCGTGCGCGGACGCCGGGCCCGCGCCCGCCAGCAGCAGGCCGAACACCAGGCCGGCGAGGACGGCGAGGAGTGCGGCGACGGCGAACGGACGGCGGGTCGCGGGAGTGGCCGGGACCTGGGCCCGGGCCGGTCCGAAGTGCGGGGCGGTGGCTGTCATGACGAGTCAGTCCCTCACTGCGTCTTCGGGTTGTAGGTGGTCTCCTTCACGGGAAGGTCGACCTTTATCGGGTCGGCCTTCTCGAAGTGCAGCTCCACGGACACCTTCTCGCCCTGCTCGGGCCGCTGCTTGAGCTTCATGAACATGATGTGGTTCCCGCCGCGCCGCAGATCCAGGCGGCCGCCCGCGGGCACGTCGAAGGACGTCACCATGCGCATGGCCTCGTTCTTCGTCTCGTGGATCGTGATGTCGTCGGAGAGCGGGCTGGTGACGGAGGTGAGCCGGTCGGAGGTTTCGCCGCTGTTCTTCACGACGAGGAATCCGGCCGCCATGTCACCGACGGGCTGCGGCATGAAGGCGCCGCTCACCGTCAGTTCCGGTCCGCTCTGTGAGGAGGAACAGCCCGCCAGCGTCAGCCCCGCGGTGAGGGCGGCGACGCAGGCGAGCGCGGTGCGCCGGTTCACGGAGTGGCCCCCGTGACGATCTTCGGGAGGTCCTTGGCGTAGTCGTCCGGCGAGGTGTCCTCGCTGTAGACGAGGTAGCCCTTGTCGGTCTTCGGGGAGAACGCGATGACCTGCGAGCCGTGCATCGAGACGACCGTGCCGTCCTTCTCCTTCTTCGGCGCGTCGATGCCGATGCCGATCTGGCGCGCGCCGGCCTGGATGGCGGGGAAGGCGCCGGTGAGGCCGATGAAGGACGGGTCCTGGGCCTTGAGCCACGTGCCGAGCGAGGACGGGGTGTCCCGCTCGGGGTCGGTGGTCACCATGATGACCTGGAGCTTGTCCTGGTCGGCCTTGGGCAGTGCCTTCTTGGCGATGGCGATGTTGCTCATGATGAGCGGGCAGACGTCCGGGCAGTTGGTGTAGCCGAAGTAGATCAGCGTCGGCTTGCCCTTGGTCCGCTCGCGGAGGTCGAACTTCTTGCCGTGGGTGTCGGTGAGGACGAGATCCGGCTTGGTGAACGGCTGGTCCAGGACGGTCGCGGCGCCGGTCTTCGGCTGGACCGACACGTCGGCGATGGGCTTCTTGGCGTTGTCGTCACCGCTGCCGCAGGCGGACAGGGTGAGCGCGGCCGCGGCGGCGAACGCCGCGGCCAGCACCGTTTTCTTGTACATGGAGCACTGATTCCTGGTGGTCGGTGGGACGGGTGGGGCAGTGGATCAGGTGGTACGGCGGCGGCCGGCGAGCACGCCGAAGGCCACTCCGGCCACGCCGACGACGATGCCGACGATGCCGAGAACCCGGGCCGTGGTGTCACTGGCCGAGGCGTCCGAAGCGGCCGCCGTCTCCTTGCCGTCGGCCTTCGCGTCGCCCGCCTTCGGGGCGCCGACCGAACCGTGGCCGTCCTCGGCCGGCGCGGTCAGCGCGAGCACGGGCGCCGGGCTCTCGGGCTCCTCGGCGCCGGGCTTCTGCTCCTCGATCCAGCGGACGACTTCCTTGTCGTCATAGGTCTGGACGGCCTTGAGCACCAGCTGGTCGGCGTTCTCGGGGAGCTGGCCGAGGGAGAGCGGGAACTGCTGGAAGGAGCCGGGGCGGATGCCGCGCTCGTCCTTGGCGCCCTCGGCGGTCCAGGTCACCTTGGAGACGGCCTCGTTGATCTTCTGGCCGTGCATCTCCAGCGGCTTCGCCAGCTTGCTCCTGGTGACCTCGACGTTCCAGCCGGGGACGGCCTGCGGCATGACGGAGGCCAGCGGGTGGTCGGTCGGGAAGTTGACCTCGACCTTGGTGGTCGCGGCGTCGTCGCGCTCGTTGGGCACCTTGACGTTGACGGTGGCGTACCCGCCCTTGGCGGCCTCGCCCACCGGCTGCACGCTGACGTGCGCGGAGGCCGTACCGGCGAGAAGGAGGACGGTGGACGCGGCGAGGCCGCCGGCGAGGGCGATGCGGGAAACGTTCATGACAGGAATCACTCCACGAAGCACGAAGGAAAGGTGGTCCGGCACGCGGGTGCGCGACGGAATCACGACACCTCTCCTCTCCCCCGCGAACGGCGGGCATGCGCCGGGCGGGCACGGTACGGGGAACGGGAGCGTTCCGGGCGCCGGGCGGAGGGTGTCGCGTCAGGCTGCGAGCGCGTACGCGGACGGCGGCCCGCGCCTGATCACCTGGTGCTGCAGAGGGTCCCCGGCGGCGGGAACCGGGGCATCGGCCGCCGTACGGGCGAAGCGCGGCCCGGTCGCCGGGCCGGAAAGCCCGGCCCGCAGGACGCCGACGAGGGCGAACGCCGCACGCAGCGCACTCAGCCGGGCCCCGGCCGCGATCTGCCGCGCCCCGTGGGAGGACAGCCGGACCAGCCGGAAAAGGGCGATCTCGCCACGGCGCAGCAGCCAGCCGGTGGCCAGCGCGGCCAGCAGGTGACCGAGCACCATGGGCAGGTCGGGCAGCAGGCCGAGGGTGCCGGAGCCCATGCCGGGCATGCCCGGCATCCCTGAAGCGGCGGCCACGTCGTACCGCGCGTCGGCCAGCACGGACGCCGGGTCGATCCCCGCGGTGGTGACGATGCGATGGGCATCGGCGGCGTTCAGCTGGGCCGGTCCGGCCCCGCAGACCAGGCTCGCCGCGAACCGGATCAACGCGTCGTCGCCGTTCACCGCGGCGTTCGCAGGGGTGCCGTGGGCGCCCAGGCCGAACAGGGCGTGCAGGGCGATCTGCCCGCCCGCCAGCGCGGCGGTGATGGACGGCAACGTACGCTCGCGCCCGGCGAGCGGCGCCGCCACCGCGAACATCCCCAGGAACCCCGCGAGCAGGGTCCACCAGGGAACCGCCGCACAGGAGGCCAGCGCATGACCGGCCGCGGACAGCGCGACACAGACCGCGGCGAACACCGCGGTCCTCAGGAGCCGCAGACCGGCTCCGGCGCGTGCGACGGGCATAGACATGGCGGGGCCATCATCGCACCGGCCCACCGCCACCGGAACGGCAGGTCCACCGGGTCGGCATCCGCCCCCGCGTGCCCCGACGCGCCCCTCACGTGCCCGACGCGCCTCCCCGCCGTCCGACGCGCCCGGCCGCCTCGGCATACACGGGCGCACGGAGAGCTGGCTATCCGCCGAATGAGCGGTCTCACATCCGGGGTGCGCTTACGAAGGTGACCGCGCGGTAATACGTATCGGTATGTCGAGCCGCAGCCAGGAGGCTGGAGCATGAGCATCTGGTGGTCCCTCCATCTGCGGCGAGAGGCCGCGAGCGTCCCGCTCGCCCGCCGCTTCCTGCTGGGCACCATGGAGACCGCCGGGGTCGACCCGGACATCTCCTTCGACCTGTCGGTCGCGCTCAGCGAGGCCTGCGCGAACGCCGTGGAGCACGGCGGCGCGCACCGGGCCGGGCCGGACCCGGAGAACCGGGAGGACGGGCGGCTCCAAGAGGACCGGCCGGACCCGGAGGAGCCGGCGGCCCCCTCGGGCCGGTACCGGGTCACCGCCTATCTGGACGGCGAGCGATGCCGTATCGAGGTCGCCGATTCCGGCCCCGGCTTCCCCGCAAGGAGCCCGCTCCCCGGCACCGAACGGCAGCCCGGCACCGATGCGTACGCCCCCCGGCCCTGTCCCCCGCCCGACGCCGAGGACGGGCGGGGGCTCTGTCTGATCGAGCAGCTCGCCGACCATGTGCACTTCGGCAACCGCCCCGGCAGCGGGGCCGTCGTCAGCTTCGACAAGATCCTGAAATGGCGGAAGGACGCGCTGCTCATGGTCTCCTGAGCAGCGCGTCCTTCCGTCCGGTTCTCCCGGGTCAGCCCTTGAGCGAGGCCATCCACGCCTCGACCTCGTCGGACCGGCGCGGCAGCTTGTCGGAGAGGTTCCGGTTGCCGTCCTCGGTGACGAGGATGTCGTCCTCGATCCGGACGCCGATGCCCCGGTACTCCTCGGGCACGGTCAGGTCGTCGGCCTGGAAGTACAGACCGGGCTCGACCGTCAGGCAGACACCGGGCTCCAGCGTGCCGTTGACGTACGTCTCGGTGCGCGCGGCGGCGCAGTCGTGGACGTCCATGCCGAGCATGTGACCGGTGCCGTGCAGCGTCCAGCGGCGCTGGAGCCCCAGCTCCAGGACCTTGTCGACGGAGAGGTCGCCCAGCAGGCCCCACTCCACGAGCTTCTCGGTGAGGACCCGCTGCGCGGCGTCGTGGAAGTCGCGGTAGGCGGCGCCGGGCTTCACGGCGGCGATGCCCGCCTCCTGGGCCTCGTACACCGCGTCGTAGATCTTCCGCTGGAGCGGGGTGAACGTGCCGTTGATCGGGAGGGTGCGGGTCACGTCGGCGGTGTAGAGGTCGTTGGTCTCCACACCGGCGTCGAGCAGCAGCAGCTCGCCGGAGCGCACCGGACCGTCGTTGCGCACCCAGTGCAGGGTGGTGGCGTGCGGGCCGGCCGCGCAGATCGAGCCGTAACCGATGTCGTTGCCCTCGATGCGGGCGCGCAGGAAGAAGGTGCCCTCGATGTAGCGCTCGCTCGTCGCCTCGGCCTTGTCGAGGACCTTCACGACGTCCTCGAAGCCGCGCGCGGTGGCGTCGCAGGCCTTCTCCAGCTCGGAGATCTCGAAGGCGTCCTTCACCAGCCGGGCCTCGGAGAGGTAGACGCGCAGTTCCTCGTCGCGCTCCGCGGTGACCTTGTCGGTGAGCGCGGCCTCGACGGAGGCGTCGTGGCCGCGCACGTTGCGGACCGGGCCGGTGGCCTCGGCCAGCGCGGCGGACAGCTCGCGCACGTCCTTCGCCGGGATGCCCAGCAGCTGCTCGGCCTCGGTCAGCGAGTGGCGGCGGCCGACCCACAGCTCGCCCTGGCCGTCGAGCCAGAACTCGCCGTTCTCGCGGTTGGAGCGCGGCAGCAGGTGGATGGTGGCCTCGTGGCCGTCCGCGGTCGGCTCCAGGACGAGGACGCCGTCCTGCGTCTGGTCGCCGGTGAGGTACGCGTACTCGGTGGAGGCGCGGAAGGCGTACTCGGTGTCATTGGAACGGGTCTTCAGGTTGCCCGCGGGGATGACCAGCCGCTCGCCGGGGAACCGCGCGGACAGCGCGGCGCGGCGGTCGGCCGTGTGCGCGGCCTGGGCGATCGGCTCGAGGCCGTGCAGCTCGGTGTCGGCCCAACCCGACTTCATGTTCGCGGCGAGTTCGTCGGAGACGCCCGGGTACAGGCCGTTCTTCCGCTGCTTGACCGTTTCTTCTTCCTCGGTCTCCGGGTTCTCCGGGGTGAGCTCCTCAGCCACGATTTGTCTCTCCTTGATACGACACTGGACCCCGACCATCGTACGGGCGTGCCGATAGGGGGCACAGAGCCGGAAGGCCTGTTACAGGCCCGGCCCGTGTACCGCACCGCGGTTCAGCCGAAGCGGGCGGCCAGGACGACCACGTCCTGGGTGGCGTCGCCGTGGTCGGGGCCGTCCGGCAGCATGGCGCGCAGCACGTGGTCGGCGACGGCCCCGGCGTCGTGGCGCGCCGCCTTCGGCACGGACGCGGCCGCCGAGTGGAGCCGGGCGAACGCCCGGTCCGTCGACCCGCCGGCGCGGCGCAGGAGTCCGTCGGTGCAGAGCAGGACGGTTTCTCCTGGTGCCGGGGCGATCTCCACACTGGGCGCCTCCCAGCAGGCGAGCATGCCCAGCGGGGCGGAGACCGAGGTCTCGACGAACTCGGTGCGCCGGTCGCCGATCACCAGCGGCGGGGTGTGGCCCGCGCCCGCCAGCAGGATCTTGCGCCCGGCCGGCTCGCAGTGGGCGAAGAGCGCGGTCGCGGTCCGGGACGGTTCGGTGAGCCGCAGCAGCAGCTCCAGATCGGAGAGCACGGCGACCGGGTCCTCGCCCTCCATCACCGCGTACGCCCGCAGCCCGGCCCGCAGCCGGCCCATGGCGGCCAGTGCGCCGGGCCCGGACCCCTCCACCGAGCCCACGGCGAGACCGAGCGCACCCTCCGGCAGCGCCAGCGCGTCGTACCAGTCGCCGCCGCCCTGCGACCCGCGGTGGTGCCGGGCGGCCAGCTGTACGCCGTTGACCCGGGGCAGCCTGCTGGGCAGCAGCTCCTCGGTGACGGTGGCGACATCGGCCCTGGCCCGCTCCAGCTCCACCAGCCTGGCCAGGTGCTCACCGGCGTACCGGGTGTAGAGGCCGACGAGATGGCGCCGGCGCTCCAGCGGTTCGGCGGGTTCGTCGTACAGCCAGACCGCGGCGCCGAGCAGCCCGGTCGCCTCGGCGGTGAGCGGTACGGCGTAGCTCGCCGCGTAGCCGAGCAGGGCGGCGACCTCGCGGCGGCGGGGGTCCAGCGCGGTGTCGCCGAGCAGATCGGGGGTGGCCGGTGCGGCCTCGGTATCGGGGAACCCCTCCAGGATGCGGCCGTACGAGGTGGCGGCGCGCGGCACCGTCTCGATCAGCCCCAGCTCGGCGTGGGTGAGTCCGAGGCCGACGGTGCTCACGGGGCCGCGGCGGTCGGAGGGTTCGAGGACGACCAGGCCGCGGCGGGCACCGACCAGGGCGGCCCCGGCGTCCAGCAGTTCGTGCAGCGCCTCGTCGAGGGTGCCGGTTCTGGCCAGCCGCTCGGTGAGTTCGTGCAGCGTGGTGAGATCGGAGATCCAGCCGGCGAGCCGGTCCTGGAGGAAGGTCCCCGGAGCGGACGGAACGTCGGACAGGGACCCGGGAGTGTGCGCTGAAACCGGAACAGTGGGATCGATTCCAGCCACTTTCGGAAGATGCGGGGCGCTCATGGCTTCCGGCTTTCCGACCAGTGTTTTTCGTCGAATAGCATCGCAAACCCCCATGTCATTCTGCGCCGCCATCTGCGCATCCACATGTACACGCAGCACCACATGTACACGCACATGTGAGGCGATGTCCAGCATTGTCCCCACGGGAAATATGGTGTCCAAGAGAACGTCAAGTTGGCCAAAAATCGTGGCTCAGGGTCGCCATTTGCGGTCGACTGGGCGTGCTCGACCAGGGGTGTTCTTCGGGTGAAGTCCTGGAGAGAGCGTCATTTCGGGCATGCTGGGTACGTAATCGATGAAGGCCGGGGACAGTCCGATCGTCCCGGAACCCAGCAGGCGGCCCGGGCGTCCTCTCTGGTGACGGCCACGCCCCCACCCTGAGTGGCGGGGTTCGCACTTCGGGACCGCGGGCGCGATATGCGCGCCGCTCCTCGCCATGCGTGTCCGGACCGTCCCGTCCGGGCCCGTCCCGCACCTGCTCGGCCCATGCTCGGTATCGACGACCCACCCGTACCGCAGACCTGAAGAGCATGTACGCACAGCGAAGCAAGGCTCACGTACAGCAATTCGCACGTGGTGTGACGTGGACCCTCGGCGTTCAACGGAAAGGAACGAGCGCTCATGCGCGAGATCCTCGGAAGGCGACGCAGGCTCCGGCGCGGGGGAAGGACCGCCCCGCTCGACGCGGCCCTGACCTGCGCCACCGCATGGCGGTGGCCCGTACTGCCCGGAGTGGGGCCGGGGGTGGGCGGCGGTCGCGGCTGCGCCTGCCCCGATCCCGAGTGCGCCGTGCCCGGCGCGCACCCCTTCGACCCCGGCCTCCTCGCGGCGACCACCGACGAGCGCATGGTGCGCTGGTGGTGGACCAATCGGCCGGGTGCTCCGATCGTCCTGGCCACGGGCGGGCGCGCGCCGTGCGCGCTGAGCCTGCCGGCCGTGGCCGCGGTCGGGGCGCTGGCCGCGCTCGACCGGATGGGTGTGCGGCTCGGCCCCGTGGTGGCGACGCCGACGCGGTGGTCGATCCTGGTCGCCCCGTACGACCTCGAACGTCTGGGCGAGCTGTTGTACGCCCAGGACTGGGTGCCCAGTTCGCTGCGCTTCCACGGGGAGGGCGGCTACATCGTCCTGCCGCCGTCCGTGGCGGGTGCGGGGCAGGTGCGCTGGGAACGGTCCCCCGTCCCGGGGATCCGGCCGCGTGCACTGGGCCGGACCAGGAAGAGCGGGGGCGCGGTCGCCGCCGCTCCGTGGCTGCCGGATGTGGGGACGGTGCTGGACGCGTTGGTCGAGGCGAGCACCGGCGCGCCGGACGGCGGCAGCCGGCTCGCGTACTGACCGGCGCGGCCCCCGGGACGCAACCCGGTCCGTAACCCGGGTCCGTACCTTGAAGGCACCCCTGCTCGGTGCCCCCGGCCCGGAATCCTGGCCTTGGGCCGGGCCGGGATTCCGGCTGGAATCATGGTCGGATTACCGGTCCGGATCGCGCCGTGCGAAATCTGCTGCTGCAAAGCCCGGTCCGAGAAGTGTGCCTGACGCCCTTTCCGCGGATCCTTCCGTAGGTCTTTCCGTGGATCTTCCCGTAATGCGACACCTTGAAGCTCGTCGAATGTTCATTCGATGAATTCGGGCGGAAAATGGCTCCGGAGTCAGATATTCGAAACCCCTCCGGGGTACGGGTATATGCCCCTCGTCCGGAGTCGCGGAATATGCGGTGTCCGATATCCGGTGTCGTGCATCCGCTGTCCGGCGCGGGCGATCCGGCACGTGTCGTTCCGGTATCTCCCCTGGGAGGCAGGGGTGTTCGGGGAAAGGAATGCGTCCGGGCTGCTCGGCGGCGAGGGTCCGGGTCACGGTGCCCGGAGCGGTGCTCGACGGGGGTGGAGAGGGCCGGAAGGGTTTGTGCGCGGGCCTGTGCGCCGCGCCGCACGCTGTGCGCCGTATCCGGAAATGAGGATGCCCGGTCGCTGGCGACGGGGGATGCACCAGCGACCGGGCTTCTAGAACGGTAACAAGAGATCTGCCGTTCGCAAATTCGATCTCGCGTATTCGGACAGGGATTTACCTGCGAGTACCGGGGTTTGTGACGCGAGTCACGCGATGACCCCCGCTGGGGCCGGGGGCCGTCACTGTCAGCTGAGCGTCACCTGGCGATTGGTGAGCCCGCCACGTGCCCGGCGTTCCTCGGCGCTGAGCGGCGTGTCCGAGGCGAGCGCCCCGGCCAGCCGCTCGGCGAACTCGACCGCGGGCTTCTCGCACTCCTCGGCGCCCATCGAGCTCGGCAGGTCCCAGACCGGGACCATCAGCCCGTGTGCCCGGAAGGAACCGACCAGCCGGGTCCCCTCGCCCAGCGAGGAGGTACCGGCGGCGTGCAGCCGGGCGAGCGCGTCGAGCAGCTGCTCCTCGGCGTGCGGCATGACCCAGCGCAGGTGGTTCTTCTCCGGCGTCTCGCACCAGTACGCGGCTTCCACACCGGCGAGCCGGGTCGTCGGGATGGCCGCCTCGTTCGCGCGCTCCAGGGAGGCGCCCACCTCGGGGGTGGCGTTCTCCGCGTCCGGAACCCAGAACTCGAACCCGGTGTGGACGACGGGCTCGAACGCCGCGGCCGGGTCGAGCACGTCCTGGAGCCGCGGGCCGTCGGCCGGTGCGCGCCGTGCCGCCACCGGCGAGCCGGGCTCGGCCTCCAGCGCCTGCCGCAGCGTGTCCGCGAGGTCCCGGCTGAGGTCGCCGGAGGGGGTGTCGTTCTGCAGGGCGAGCAGTACCGAGCCGTCGTCGCGGCGCAGCGCGGGCCAGGCCATCGGCAGAACGGTCGCGAGCGACACTGAGGGAACGCCCTCGGGCAGCCCGTCCTTCAGCGTCAGTTCGACCGTCGCGGCGGGCACCAGCTCGCGCAGCGCGACCCAGTCGCACTCGCCGGCCAGCCCTTCGAAGGGGCGGTGGACGAGCTCGGTCACGGCCTGGGCGGCGGCGCGGCCGTGGCACGCCTTGTAACGGCGGCCCGAACCGCACGGGCAGGGCTCACGAGCCCCGACCACCGGGATCTCGCCGTCCTTGAGCTGCGGCTTCCCGGCCTTGGACTGAGGGCGCTTCTTGGCCATGGTGGGCTTTCTCCCGGTTGCGACAGTGCGGTCTGGGCCGCGAGCCTAGCCGCCCCCGGCGGGTACCGGACACAGGTGGCCATGACCACCGCACCAGCCCCGCCCCGCACCCGCCTCCGCTTCCAGCACCCTCGTACGTGCTCCGAGTCCTTACCTGATGCGCACCCGCGTACGCGCCCCGAACCCGGCACCCCGCGTCCTGGCGCGCGCCCGCGCACCCCGCGTCCCGCACCCGGCTCCGGGCGGTGTCAGCCCGCGTCTTCGAAGGCGTCCGGGAAACCCAGCCCGTCGAGCGACAGCCCCGAACCCGGCCGGGCCGACGCCACCGGCACACCGGATCTGCCCCGCGTACCGGATGCCCGCTCATGTCCCTCGTTGACCAGGACCCAGACGGTCACCTCGCCGGACGAGCTGTCCCGTACGCCCCACTCCTCGGCGAGCGCGCTGATGATGTTGAGCCCCCGGCCCCCGCGCGCCGTCACCGACGGCGTAGCCGGAACCGGACGTGTCGGGCCGCCGCCGTCCGTCACCTCGACAGTCAGCCCGCCGGTCCGGTCGACGTGCCACGCGGCGCGGACGTCACCGTCCCCCACGTCCGCGTGCCGGCCCAGTGGTCTGCCGTGCCGACAGGCATTGCTGAGCAGTTCGGAAAGAATCAGTACTGCATCGTCGACGACCGAATCCGACACCCCGTGGCTGCGCAACTGCTCGCGCATCCGGTGTCGCGCCTGGCCCACGCCCGCAGGGCCATGGGGTACGGCCATGCTCGACGACGTGGGCACTTCCTGTGCCACCACCAACGCCACCCCCGAGACCTCCTTTGCCCCACGCCACGGTGTGGATGCCCCCCTGAGCTGGACCGGAAACCGGCCATTGGGCTGCCGGTGACGCACTCGTAACGATCGAATACCGTTCGAATGCGCCGGTGCACTCCGTGTAACTGACGCTAAGAACGTCCCAGTTGTGACAGGACCTGTTTTGGGCGGTTCGTGATGATTGCGTCGACCCCCAGGTTGACGCAGAGCTCGACGTCCTCCGGTTCGTTCACCGTCCAGACATGCACGCGGTGTCCCGCGCGGTGCAGTCGCTCGACGTAGCCGGGGTGGTTGCGCACGATCCGCACCCCGGGGCCGGCGATCCGGGCCCCGGCGGGCAGCCGTCCGTCGCGTAGGCGCGGTGAGACGAACTGCATCAGGTACACCGTGGGCAGCGTGGGGGCCGCGGCCTGGACGCGGTGCAGCGAGCGCGCCGAGAAGCTCATCACGCGTACCGGTGACGGTTCGCCGGGCGCCGGGGCGTCGAGTCCGAACCGCTTCAGCTGGTGCAGCAGCCGCTCCTCCACCTGGCCCGCCCAGCGGGTGGGGTGCTTGGTCTCGACGGCCAGCTGGAGCGGGCGTCCGGCGGCCCGGGTCTCGACGACGAGTTCGAGCAACCGTTCGAGGGTGAGTACGGAGGTGAGCTCCCCGGGCACCGGATCCCAGTCCGGGGACTCCGTCTCCGGGGCCCCCGACTCCTCGCGGGCCTTCCAGGACCCGAAGTCGAGGGCGGCGAGATCGGCGAGCTCCAGCGTGGAGACGGCGCCGCGGCCGTTGGACGTACGGTTCACCCGGCGGTCGTGCACGCACACGAGGTGGCCGTCGGCGGTGAGCCGTACATCGCACTCCAGGGCATCGGCACCGTCCTCGATCGCCTTCCGGTACGCGGCCAGGGTGTGCTCGGGGGCGTCGTCGGAGGCGCCCCGATGGGCGATCACCTGGATGGGCTGGTGGGCGGGTTGCTGCCGTGCGTGGGTCACCGCGTCATCGTGTCACCGCGCGGAGGCCGCCTCGCGCACCCCGCCCGGCGGACGGGCGCACTCCGCGAAGCGGGCGGCGCACACGGGCCGTGGTGCGTCTTGTGCCCGGTGCGCGTTTTGCCCGATGTAAAGATTGGTGTGCGGATGCACAGGTCCTGCTTACAGTGGCCTGACGTGCCTTGGGAAAAGCTGTAAGCAGACACCTACACAGCGGATCTCTTGCCGAACTTTGATGTGGAACCGAGGAGTAAAGAGCTGTGAGCACAGAGAACGAGGGCAACGAGGGCACTGCGGCCGGGGCCGTTCCGTCCGTTCCGTCCGCACCTCCCGTGCCGGCCGACGCTCCTCAGGCACCGCCCGGGAGTACGCCCCCTGCCCCCGCCCCTGCTTCCGCGCCCGCTCCGGCGGGCGCGCAGGAGACCCCGCCCGCCCCGGCGGCGCCTCCGCACACGCCCCAGGTGCCGCACGCCCCCCTGTCGGCCGCCGAGGCCAACTGGCCGCCGCCCGCCGTGCCCGCGTACGCCTCCCCCGGTGCGGGCGGCGGCGGCCCGGTCTGGGGCGCTCCGTCCCAGCCGTACGGCCCGGAAGGCCCGCGCAAGCGGCGCGGGGCGAGCAGCCTGGTGGCGGCGGTGGCGGTCGCGGCGCTGATCGCCGGTGGCATCGGGGGTGCCCTCGGGTTCTGGGCGGCCGACCGCAACGGCGACTCCGGGTCGACCACGGTCTCGGCGTCGCCCAACCCGCAGGACCTGAAGCGCGACCCCGGCACGGTCGCGGGGGTGGCGGCCAAGGCGCTGCCCAGCGTGGTCACCATCGACGCCCAGAGCGGTGACGGCGAGGGCGGCACGGGCACCGGCTTCGTGTACGACAAGCAAGGCCACATCCTCACCAACAACCACGTGGTGGCCTCCGCCGCGGACAGCGGCCAGCTCACGGCGACGTTCTCCGACGGCCGGAAGTACGACGCCGAGGTGGTCGGCCGGGCCCAGGGGTACGACGTCGCCGTCCTGAAGCTGAAGAACCCGCCGTCGGGCCTCACCCCGCTGTCCCTCGGAAACTCGGACCAGGTCGCGGTGGGCGATTCCACGATCGCGATCGGCGCCCCGTTCGGCCTGTCCAACACGGTCACCACGGGCATCATCAGCGCGAAGAACCGCCCGGTCGCCTCCGGCGACGCCTCCGGCGGCAGCAACTCGTACATGAGCGCCCTCCAGACCGACGCCTCGATCAACCCGGGCAACTCCGGTGGCCCGCTGCTCGACGCGCGCGGTGCGGTCATCGGGATCAACTCGGCGATCCAGTCGACCGGCAGCAGCATGGGCCAGAGCCAGGCGGGCTCCATCGGCCTCGGCTTCGCGATCCCGATCAACCAGGCGACGAACGTCGCCCAGCAGCTGATCAAGACCGGCAAGCCGGTCTACCCGGTGATCGGTGCCACGGTCACCATGACCGAGAAGACCGGCGGCGCGGTCATCTCCGACCGGGGCGCGGGCGGCACCGAGGCGGTGGCCAAGGGCGGCCCCGCGGACCGGGCCGGACTCAAGGCGGGCGACGTCATCACGAAGTTCAACGACACCGTGATCGACAGCGGCCCGACCCTGATCGGCGAGATCTGGACCCACAAGCCCGGCGACCGCGTCACGCTGACCTACAAGCGCGACGGCCGCACGGCAACGGCCCAGGTGACCCTCGGAGAACGCAGCGGCGACAGCTGACCGACGGCAGACGGGGATTGCCCACCGGATTCGATCAGCCGGTACGCTGTAGGCCCCCCGCCACGAGTGGGGGACCAGGGGTGGGTTGCCCGAGCGGCCTAAGGGAACGGTCTTGAAAACCGTCGTGGCAGCGATGTCACCGTGGGTTCAAATCCCACACCCACCGCTTGAAGGTCAGAGAACGTGCTGATCAGAAGGGGTGTCCCGACCGAGGGACACCCCTTCTGCGTTCACCGAGCACGTGGAGCAGCCCGACCAGAGAGCCACTGCTGACGATCTCGCGTCTGTCGATCAGGCCCCGCACGTCGGCCAGCGGGATCCATTCGATCCGGTCCGACTCGTTCTCCTCGGTCGGCGGTCCCTCGTACGTCGCCCCGTCGGCCCGGAAGATGTGGTGCTGGGAGTCGGTGATGCCGTTGGCCGGCTCGGCGTAGATCAGCGGCTTGATCGGGCCGGGCCGCCAGCCGGTCTCCTCCAGCACCTCTCGGGCTGCCGCTTCAGCCGGGCTCTCGCCTTCCTCGACCAAACCCATGGGAAGTTCCCACGCCCAGGCGTTGGTGATGAAGCGGTGCCGCCACATCATCAGCACCTCGCACCGCTCGTTGACGACAGCAGCCACGGCCAGGTGTCGGAGCTTGACGACGTGGTGCTCCCAGCGGTTCCCGTCCGGCGTCTCGACGTCAGTGAGCCACAGGTTCACCCAGCTGTTCTCGTAGATGGGACGTTCCCCGTGGATCTTCCACCGCATCGCTGCGGCCTCCAGCGTCGCAGAACAGCGGCTGACCGGCGCTTGGTTCGACCACGTTTCACATCAGGCTGACGAATACCGGCGAACGTGTCCTATGGGGTTGCCACCTCATGCGGGAGCTCGCACAAGTCGTTCCTCGTGTGCAGGCGCCGGAGGTCCTGGAGTGCGGCGACGGGGAAGGGGTGCTGTACCCACTTGGCCCGGTACCCGTCCTCACCGTGTACCCGGAGCACGTCCTGCGCCGCCTCCATGATGGCGTGGCTCAGTAGGGCGCGGGGCTGTTTCGACCGCCACACGAGCTTTCCCTCCGAGTCCGGCTTGTCATAGCTGGTGGACATGTCGGGGAACTCGTAGATCGCGATGTTCACATCCGAATCCTGGCCTCGAAGGACCCACCTCACCTCGGCGGGTTCGAGGTCGAATGAGACCCGCTGGACAGAGGTGGGGCCGTAGAGACCCGCCACGCGATGGAGCAGGTCGGCGAGTGCGTCGGTGCAGTAGCTGACGAAGCGTTTCTGCTCGGAAGCGCTGTCCGCGATACGGCACGTGGCCCAACCGGAACCGCTGAGTTCCCAACTGAATTGGAGATCGCCCGGCACCGTTTCACCTCCGGTGATTGCCTGTGGAGACGGTACAGCCGAGGTGTTGCTGCTGTGTCCGGGGGCGCGGTCGGCCGGCCTCCGGCGTCGTGGAGAAGGGGCCGACCGGGGCGGGGCCGGCAGCTCTTTCATGTCCCGGGCTGTTGTCAGTGGCCGCTGTTAGCGTCCGGTCGCTCTGGAAGAGGTGTGTGGGGAGGGGCGCATGGGGGCTTCGGGGTGGGACTACTCGGTGCCGTACCAGGAGGATCTCGTCGGGGCGTTCGAGGCGCTGCGGCGGAAGGTCTTCGAGGAGCGGGACTACTACTGGGAGCCCGCGGAGGAGGGGCGGCCGTGGCCGGGGAGTATCGAGGAGTTGTGGGACGACGAGATCGTCCGGGAAGCGGGGACGCACTCGATCCTCGACATCTTCCGGATCATCGGGCCGGAGGACGAGCCCGAGCACTTCACGATGAGGCAGGTGACCGAGGAGGAGGCGCTGCGGGTCCTGGGGACGAGGAAGCTCACCCGGGCGCATGTGCCGAGGTTCGAGGGGTTCGACCACTGGGGCTGGTACGGGCGGTGTGCGGTGCTCCATGACGAGCGGGGGGAACCGCGGGAGATCTGCTTCTGGGGGTACTGGGGCGACTGAGGCGGCGACAACACCCCTGGCGGGAACGGGGGTCCGGTACCGATCGAACTTGGGTACGGATACTCACGACGCGGTCGCGGGCCCGCCGGAAGCATGGGAGCACCAACAGCTTCGGGGGGAACCGATGATGAATGTTCGTGCTCTGGTCCGTATGACCTTCGGCAATGCCGCTTCGGCCGTCTATCTGGGGATCGTCGGCGCGTCCGTCGTGTTCGAAGCGGCCGTCGTGCTGTTCGGGGAGCCGGGGATGGTCGGGGTGTGGCCCGTGCTGCTCACCGCACCCACCTCTCTGGTCGTCGTGGGCGCGGCGGGAGCGGTCCTGGGCACGGACGGGTCGGCCTGGCTCCTGTTCGTCGCGCCCGTCGTGGGCGCGCTGGTCCAGTCGTTCGCGCTGGGGGCGCTGTGGGGGCTCTGCGTGGCCGGCGGGGGCGGGTCCGTCCGGCTCGCGGCTGAACCGAGGAGCGGCAACACGCGTGCAGAGACTGTGGGTTTGCTGTGCGTGGGAGCCGGAGGGTGGGGGTCCGGATCGGTTGATAGCCCGCTGTTTCATGGAATGTGGTGCCCGGGCGGGCGGGTGCGTGGGAGGGGAGGATTCCGGACGGAGTGAGGAGCGGCGGGGCGCTGTGCGGGGGAGTCCCGTATCACGTTTAATCGCGGGTCATTCGCTGACCAGCGGGGTGAGGGGCGTGCGGCGGCGGGGGGCGCGGTGGGGACCGTTCGATATCAGCCAACTGCGGCTGTGGAGTCGGCCAGGGGTGATCGGTCTTGTCGCAAGATGTGGCGCCACATGGACCCCCCTCCTACTAGATTGTCAAAGCAGCACGAGACCGATCATGATCTGCACCCCAACGTTCATCAGCTGTCATTCGACAGCCGGTCACTACAAAGAATCCTGGTGAACACCATGTCCGGGCAGTCTGTCCACCCGTACCGCCGCGTACGGCCGGGCTGGCAGTGCTGGATGGTCGCGACGTTCGCAGTAGTTCTGACCTGATCCGGTTGTCCGGGGCCCCCACGCTCCCGGCCGAGAGTATGAGGCACGTTCTGTGAAGGTTCGTACGAGACGGTCGGCCGCGTTGATCTCCGGCGGGCTGGTGGCGGTGCTGCTGGCGGGGTGCGGGTCCGAGGACCAGATCTGGCCGTTCGAGAGCAGCAAGGGCCGGATGGTGGTCGGCATGTCCGACGGCATCCTGGCGACGGACCCGGCCGCGGGGTACGACCCCGGCTCCTGGCTGCTCTTCAACAACGTCTTCCAGTCCCTGCTGAGCTTCCCGCCCGGAGGCTCCACCCCGGTGCCTGAGGCGGCCGACGAGTGCGGGTTCTCCGACGGCAGCAAGACGTACACCTGCACGCTGCGCGAGGGGCTGAAGTTCAGCAACGGCCACAGCCTCACATCGGCGGACGTCAAGTACTCCTTCGACCGGGCCATCAGGATCAACGACCCGGCGGGCCCGGCGCCGCTGCTCTCCACGATCGCCTCGATCAGCACCCCGGACGAGAAGACCGTCGTATTCCGCCTCAAGGTGCCCGACGCGACGTTCCCCAGCAAGATAGCCTCGGGTGCCGGATCCATCGTCGACAGCCGGGTATATCCCAAGGACAGCCTGCTCAAGGGCGGGAAAACGGTCGGCTCCGGTCCGTACAAGCTGGATTCCATCGATAATTCGCAGGCCGACTTCTCGGTCTATTCGGGCTATCGGGGAACCGCCGAGGTGAAGAACTCCGGCGTGACGATGAAGCTTTTCCGAGGCGACCAGCAGGCGCTCAAGTCCGCCCTGGAGAAGGGCGATGTCGATATCGCGTACCGCGGTCTCACCGCCAAGACGATAGCCGCCCTGGACACCTCGCCCACCGCCGACAAGGACGGCCTCGACGTCGTCCAGGGCAGCAGCGCGGAAGTCCAGCACATGGTCTTCAACGTCAAGGACCCGGTGGTCGGCAAGCTCGCCGTGCGCAAGGCCATCGCCCACCTCATCGACCGGTACGCCCTGGTCAGCAAGGTGTACGAGTCCACGGCGACCCCGCTCTACTCGATCGTCCCGGTCGGCATCACCGGCCACGGCAACTCCTTCTTCAACATCTACGGGGACAAGCCGCAGCCGCAGAAGGCGAAGGAAATCCTCAGGGACGCCGGCATCACCGAGAAGGTGCGGATCGTTCTCTGGTCCACCCCCAGCCGTTACGGGCCGGCGACCGACGACGAATTCCAGACCATCGCCGACCAGTTGAACGCCAGCGGGCTTTTCGACGCCAATATGAGGTCCGTGCCCTACGGCGATTACGAGAAGGGCATCGCCGACGGCAAGTACGGCGTCTACGTGAAGGGCTGGGTGCCGGACTATCCCGACCCCGACAACTTCACCCAGCCGTTCTTCGGTGACGGAAACGTCCTGTCGAACAATTACGAGAACGCCGACATCACCAAGCAGATCATCCCGCAGACCTCGTCGATGACCGACCGTTCCAGCGCCCGGCAGTCGTTCATCAAGCTCCAGGACGCCGTGGCCCGCGATCTGCCGCTCCTGCCGCTCTGGCAGGGGAAGCAGTACGCGGTCGCCAAGGAGAACGTCCGGGGACTGCAGAACTGCCTGGACACGTCGACGGTCTTCCGGTTCTGGGAGCTCAGCACCGCGGGATAGGCCGCGCAAGAGTTCGTCCAACGGCCCGCGTGCGGGTGCTTCGGCACCTCGCGCGGGCCGTTTCGTGTGTCCCGGACGCGGTGGTGAGGCCCGTGACCTTGACAGCGGCAGTGAATCTGACGGACAGTCAGAAACCCTGATCCGTAAGCACCGTGTCCGGGAGGCGGCTGCCGTGCACCTGGCCCAGACGGAGCGCCAGCTGCTGCTGCGCGCCGAACTCCGCGCGTACTTCCGTGAGGTGATGCCCGCGAGGAGTGCGGGTACGGCTCCGGGGGCGGCGGACCCAGACGAGCAGCGGCGCGTCCTGCGCGCGATCGGCGCCGACGGGATGCTCGGGCTCGGCTGGCCGGTCGAGTACGGGGGCCAGGGGCGCGGTGCCGACGAGCAGTTCATCTTCTTCGACGAGGCGTACCGGGCGGGCGCACCGGTCTCGATGGTCACCCTCAACACCGTCGGCCCGACGCTGATGAAGTACGGCACCGAGGAGCAGAAGGCGTACTTCCTGCCAAGGATCCTCCGCGGCGAGCTCGTCTTCGCGATCGGCTACAGCGAGCCCGAGGCCGGTACGGACCTCGCCTCGATGCGGACCAGGGCGGTGCGCGAGGAGGGCGCCGACGGGGCCGGCCACTGGGTGATCGACGGGCAGAAGATCTTCACCAGCAACGCCCAGAACGCCGACTGGATCTGGCTGGCCTGCCGTACCGATCCCGAGGCGCCCAAGCACCGCGGCATCTCGATCGTGCTCGTGCCGACCGATGCCCCCGGCTTCTCCTGGACCCCCATCGAGACGGTGGGCGGGTTGACCACGACCGCCACCTACTACGACGGAATCCGGGTGCCCGCCACCAACCTCGTCGGCCCGGAGAACGGCGGCTGGGGGCTGATCACCAACCAGCTGAACCACGAGCGGGTGGCGCTCGCGGCGATCGGGATGCAGGCCGAGGACTTCTACGGGGCGGCGCTCGCCCATGCCCGTACCCCGGACCCGGAGACCGGCCGGCGCCCGGCCGACGAGCCGTGGGTGCGCGCCCGGCTGGCCGAGGCGTACGCCCGGCTGGCGGCGACCCGGCTGCTCAACTGGCGGCTGGTGGCGGAGGTCGGGGCGGGTTCACCGGCCCCGGGCGAGGCGAGCGGGGTGAAGTTCGCGGGGACCGAGAGCGCCGTGGAGGTGTACCGGATGTGCCAGGAGATCACCGGGGAGGCGGGCCTGCTGAGGGGCGGTTCGCCGGGGGCGTTCGGGGACGGGGAGCTGGAGCGGATGAACCGGGCGGCGCAGATCAACACCTTCGGGGGCGGGGTGAGCGAGGTGCAGCGGGAGATCGTCGCGACGATGCGGCTCGGCATGGTGAGGGGCAGGCGGTGACCGTGGTGCGGGAGGAGCGCGAGGGGTACGAGGGGCACGACGGGCAGCTGGGGAGCGACGAGCTGTACGGGCGGCTCAAGGCGTTCGAGGGCCGGGCCGCGGCCAGCGCGGGCACCGGCAAGGACCCGGTGAACGAGCCGATGATCAGGCACTGGTGCGAGGCGATGGGAGACACGAACCCGGCGTACCGGGGGCCGGACGCGGTCGCTCCGCCGACGATGCTCCAGGCGTGGACGATGGGCGGACTGTCGGGCCACACCGATCGGTCGGCGGCGTACGAGGAACTGTTCGGGCTGCTCGACGGGGCCGGGTGCACCTCGGTCGTCGCGACCGACTGCGAGCAGGAGTACCTGCGGCCGCTGCGGCCCGGGGACCGGATCACCTTCGACGCGGTGATCGAGGCCGTCTCGGAGCGGAAGACGACCAGGCTGGGCACCGGCTACTTCGTCACCACGCGCATGGACGTCCGGGCGGAGGGGGAACTCGCGGGGAGGCACCGCTTCCGCATCCTGAAGTACGCGCCCGCGGCGAAACCGGCAGCTGAACCGAAGCCGGAACCGGCCCCGGTGAAGCAGGCGGAGAAGGCGGAGAAGGCGGGGCAGACGGAGAAGGCAGGGCAGGCGGAGAAGGCCGTACGTCCGCGCCCCCGCCCCGTGATCAACCGCGACAACGCCGGTTTCTGGCAGGGCGTGAGCGAGCACCGGCTGCTGATCCAGCGCTGCGGCGACTGCGGCACGCTCCGTTTCCCCTGGCTGCCCGGCTGCAACGCCTGCGGCGGCCAGGCGTGGGACACGGTCGGGGCGAGCGGTGAGGGCACCGTCCACAGCCATGTGGTGATGCACCACCCGCCGTTCCCGGCCTTCGCCCCCGACGGCGGGGGCGGCCCGTACGCGGTGGCGCTGATCGAACTGGCCGAAGGGGTGCGGATGGTCAGCAACGTCGTCGGGGTGCCGTACGACAAGGTCCGCATCGGCATGCCGGTGCGGCTCGAATTCCTGCGTGTAGACGCGGAGTTGGAACTTCCGGTGTTCCGGGGAGGGGAGGGCTGAGATGGATTTCGCACCCACCGAGGAGCAGACCGAGGCCAGGCTGCTGGCGGCCCGGATCCTCGGCGACCTGTCGACGCCCGAGCGGCTGGCGGTGGCGGGCACCGGCACGGACGCCGAGCTGTGGAAGGAGCTGTGCGCGGCCGGACTGACCGCGGCCGTCGAGGAGATCGGGCTGCTGGGCCTGGTGCTGCTGCTGGAGGAGCAGGGGCGTACGACGGCGCAGGTGCCGCTCGCGGCGAGCTGCGTCTACGGGCTGCTGGCGGTCGCCGGGCACGGCAGTGCCGAGCAGCGCGAGCGGCTGCTGCCCGCGCTCCGGGACGGCACCGCCGTCGCCACCGGGGCCTTCCCGGAGCGCGGCGGCGTGCGGTCCGACGGTGACGGGCGGCTGAGCGGGAGCGTGCCGTACGTGCCGTGGCTGCGGGACGCCTCGCTCGTGCTCGTACCGGACCGGGAGCGACGGCTGTGGCTCGTGCGGACCGGCGGCCCCGGGGTGCTGGCCGAGCCGGTGGAGACCACGGCGCCATGGTCGGCGGCGCGGCTGGTGCTGGACGGGGCGGCGGGGGAGCGGCTCGGCGGCGCGGGGGCGTACGCGGGGGTACTGGCCGCGGGACGGACGGCGTTCGCCGGGGTGCAGGCGGGGGTGTGCGCCGGTTCGCTGGCCCGTGCCGTGGACCATGTGAACACCCGGGAGCAGTTCGGGCGCCCGCTCGCCACCAAGCAGGGGGTCCTGCTGCGGGCCGCCGACGCCCATATGGACACCGAGGCGATCCGGGTCACCGCGTACGAGGCGGCCTGGCGTCACGACGCGGGGCTGCCGTACGCCCACCGGGCGTTGACCGCGGCCTGGTGGGCGTCGGAGGCGGGGAAGCGGGTGGTGCACGCCGGTCAGCATCTGCACGGCGGCACCGGCGCGGACCTCGACCACCCCGTGCACCGCCACTTCCTCTGGGGGCGGCAGCTCGACGCCTATCTGGGCTGCGGTGGCGAAGTGCTTCAGGAACTCGGCGAGTCGCTGGTGAAGGAGGGGATGGAGTGAAGGCCGGTGACCGGCTCGCGCCGCTGGAGATCGAGGTGACCCGCACCCTGATCGTGGCGGGCGCGATCGCCTCGCGCGACTACCAGGACGTGCACCACGACGCGGAACTCGCCCGGGAGAAGGGCTCCCCGGACATCTTCATGAACATCCTGACGACCAACGGCCTGGTCGGCCGGTACGTCACCGACCGGCTCGGCCCCCGGGCGGCGCTCCGCCGGGTCGCCATCCGGCTGGGCGCGCCCAACCACCCCGGCGACACCTTGGTCCTCAGCGGCACGGTCACCGCCGTCGGGGCCGACGGTACGGCCGAGATCGCCGTCGTCGGGACCAACGGCATCGGCCGTCACGTCACGGGCACGGTGGTCGCCCGGCTGGACCCGGGCGACGGGCAGGAGGCGGCATGAGCGTACGCAGGGCCGACCGGCTGGGCGGCCGGGCCGCCGTCGTGGGGATCGGCGCGACCGAGTTCTCCAAGGACTCCGGGCGCAGTGAGCTGAAACTGGCCGTCGAGGCGGTCCGGGCCGCCCTGGACGACGCCGGGCTGTCCCCCGCCGATGTGGACGGGCTGGTCACCTTCACCATGGACACCAGCCCGGAGATCACGGTCGCCCAGGCGGCCGGGATCGGCGAGCTGTCGTTCTTCTCCCGCGTCCACTACGGCGGCGGCGCGGCCTGCGCCACCGTGCAGCAGGCGGCGCTGGCCGTGGCGAGCGGGGTCGCCGACGTCGTGGTCTGCTACCGCGCGTTCAACGAGCGCTCCGGGCGCCGCTTCGGCTCCGGCGTGCAGCAGCGGGAGCCCACCGCCGAAGGCGCCGCGCTCGGCTGGAACCTGCCCTTCGGGCTGCTCACCCCGGCCTCCTGGGTCGCCATGGCCGCCCAGCGCTATCTGCACGCTTACGGGCTGACGCCGGAGGCCTTCGGCCACGTCGCGGTCACCGACCGGCGCCACGCCGCCCGGAACCCGGCCGCGTACTTCTACGGGAAGCCGATCACGCTCGCCGACCACGCGGCCTCGCGCTGGATCGTCGAACCGCTGCGGCTGCTGGACTGCTGCCAGGAGACCGACGGCGGGCAGGCGATCGTCGTCACCAGCACCGAACGGGCCCGGGACCTGCGCCGCCCGCCCGCCGTGATCGTGGCCGCCGCGCAGGGCGCCGGGCGGGCGCAGGAGCAGATGACCAGCTTCTACCGCGACGACCTGACCGGCCTGCCGGAGATGGGCGTGGTCGCCCGGCAGCTCTGGCGCACCTCCGGACTCGCTCCCTCGGAGATCGACGTGGGCATCCTCTACGACCACTTCACCCCGTTCGTCCTGATGCAGCTGGAGGAGTTCGGTTTCTGCGGCCCGGGTGAGGCGGCGGACTTCGTGGCGGCGGACGCGCTGCCCCTGAACACGCACGGGGGGCAGCTGGGCGAGGCGTACCTGCACGGGATGAACGGCATCGCGGAGGCGGTCCGGCAGATCCGCGGAACGTCGGTGAACCAGGTGCCGGGCACCGCGAGAACCCTGGTCACCGCGGGCACCGGCGTCCCCACCTCGGGCCTGATCCTCGGTACGGACGACTGACCGCGGGACCTGCTCCCGGACGGGGTCCGTGGCTCCTCGGGGCCACGGGCACCCCCCTGAGCCGGGTGGACGGCGACTCCACCTACAGGAGGTGGAGCAGGCCCTACCCCTACGCCCTGAGGCGGACGCGATTTCGGGACCTGGGGCCGATCCCCGCGACGGCGCCCGCTCCTAGCGTGGAGCCATGACCACGCCAGTCTGCACGGGCGGCTCCGGGGGAGTCGCCACCACCGGGCGCACGCCGTACGCCGGGCACGGACCGCGCACGGCGCCGCGCACCGCACACGCCTCGCGCGCCCCGTACGCCCCGTACGCCCCGTACGCCCCGTATCCGTCGTTCACCTCCTTCGTCCGGGCGCGGGGGCCGGTGCTGCTGCGCGCCGCGCGTTCGCTCACCGCCAACCCGAGCGACGCCGAGGACCTGCTGCAGACCGCGCTGACCAAGACCTACGTGGCCTGGGAGCGGATCGAGGACCACCGGGCGCTCGACGGCTACGTCCGCCGCGCCCTGGTGAACACCCGGACCTCGCAGTGGCGCAAGCGCAAGGTCGACGAGTTCGCCTGTGACGAGCTGCCCGAGCAGGAGACCGTCCAGGGGCCCGACCCGGCCGAGCACCAGGTGCTGCGCGACGCGATGTGGCGCGCCGTGCTCAAGCTGCCGGCCCGGCAGCGCGCGATGGTGGTGCTGCGCTACTACGAGGACCTGAGCGAGGCCCAGACGGCCGAGGTGCTCGGGGTCTCCGTCGGTACCGTGAAGAGCGCGGTCTCCAGGGCGCTCGGCAAGCTCAGGGAGGACCCGGAGCTGGCTCCGGTGCGATGATCCGGCTGGTCCCGCCGTACGCGGAGAGACAAACGACACGGTCGAACAAAACCGATTCGTACTCCCGGAAGTAGTGACATACCGAGTGGTATGTGCGCAGAATCAGGCCAACCCTACTGCCGCGTAGCGCCCACCGGGAGGACGCCGTGCTGAGCACCATGCAGGACGTACCGCTGACTGTCACCCGCATCCTCAACCACGGGATGACCATCCACGGGAAGTCGCAGGTCACGACCTGGACCGGCGAATCCGAGCCGCAGCGCCGCAGCTTCGCCGAGGTCGGCCGCCGGGCGACCCGGCTCGCACGCGCGCTCCACGACGACCTCGGCATCGACGCCGACCAGCGGGTCGCGACGCTGATGTGGAACAACGCCGAGCACGTCGAGGCGTACCTCGCGATCCCCTCCATGGGCGCCGTGCTGCACACGCTCAACATCCGGCTCCCCGCCGAGCAGCTGGTCTGGGTCGTGGGTCACGCCGACGACAAGGTCGTCATCGTCAACGGCTCCCTGCTGCCGCTGCTCGCCCCGCTCCTCCCGCAGATGCCCTCGGTCGAGCACGTGATCGTCACCGGTCCGGGCGACCGCTCCCTCCTTGACGGCGCGGCGCCCCGGGTGCACGACTACGAGGAGCTGATCGCGGGCCGTACCGCCCACTACGACTGGCCCGAGCTGGACGAACGCCAGGCCGCCGCGCTCTGCTACACCTCCGGCACCACCGGCGACCCCAAGGGCGTCGTCTACTCCCACCGCTCCGTCTACCTGCACTCCATGCAGGTCAACATGGCCGAGTCGATGGGCCTGACCGACCAGGACACCACGCTCGTGGTCGTCCCCCAGTTCCACGTCAACGCCTGGGGCCTGCCCCACGCCACGTTCATGTCCGGCGTCAACATGCTCATGCCGGACCGGTTCCTCCAGCCCGCCCCGCTCGCCGAGATGATCGAGCGAGAGCGGCCGACCCACGCCGCCGCCGTCCCGACCATCTGGCAGGGACTGCTCGCCGAGGTCACCGCCCGTCCCCGCGACCTGACCTCCATGGCCCGCGTCACCATCGGCGGCGCGGCCTGCCCGCCCTCCCTCATGAAGGCGTACGACAAGCTGGGCGTCCGCCTCTGCCACGCCTGGGGCATGACGGAGACCTCGCCGCTCGGCACCATGGCGCACCCGCCCGCCGGACTGACCGAGGAGGAGGAGTGGCCCTACCGCGTCACCCAGGGCCGCTTCCCGGCCGGCGTCGAGGCGCGGCTGGTCGGCCCCGGCGGCGAGCACCTGCCGTGGGACAACGAGTCGGCCGGTGAGCTGGAGGTACGGGGCAACTGGATCGCCGGTGCCTACCACGGCGGTCCGGACGGCGAACCGATCCGCCCCGAGGACAAGTTCAGCGCGGACGGCTGGCTGAAAACCGGCGATGTCGGAGTGATCAGCGAGGACGGCTTCCTCACGCTCACCGACCGGGCCAAGGACGTCATCAAGTCCGGCGGGGAATGGATTTCCAGCGTCGAGTTGGAGAACGGACTCATGGCGCACCCCGACGTGGCCGAGGCGGCGGTCGTCGCCGTCCCGGACGAGAAGTGGGGCGAGCGTCCGCTGGCGACCGTGGTCCTCAAGGAGGGCGCGAGCGCCGACTACGCCGCGCTGAAGGACTTCCTCGCCGCGTCCGGCATCGCCAAGTGGCAGTTGCCGGAGCGCTGGACGATCATCCCGTCCGTCCCGAAGACCAGCGTCGGCAAGTTCGACAAGAAGGTGATCCGCAGGCAGTACGCGGAGGGTGAGCTGGACATCACCCGGCTCTGACACGCACCGCCGGTTCCGGCAGGCACCGCGGATCCCGGCACGCACGGTTCCGGCAGGCACCGCGGTGAGGAGGGCGGTACGGGAGACTCCCGTACCGCCCTCCTCGTCCGGCGACGCGTCAGTTCGTGCCGATCTTCGCGAGCAGGTCGACGATGCGGGACTGGACCTCGTCGCTCGTGGACCGCTCGGCCAGGAAGAGGACCGTCTCGCCCGAGCTGAGCTTCGGCAGCTCCGCCCCGGTCATGTCGGCCGAGGTGTAGACGACCAGCGGAGTGCGGTTCAACTGGCCGTTCGCGCGCAGCCAGTCGACGATCCCGGCCCGGCGGCGGCGCACCTGCATCAGGTCCATCACCACCAGGTTGGGCCGCGTCCGGCCGGCGAGCGACACCGCCTCGCTGTCCGTGGCCGCCCGCGCCACCTGCATGCCGCGGCGCTCCAGGGTCTCCGTCAGCGCCAGCGCGATCTCCTCGTGCTCCTCGATCAGCAGCACCCGGGGCGGATGCTGCTCGCTGTCGCGCGGGGCGAGCGCCTTGAGGAGCACGGCCGGGTCCGCCCCGTACGCCGCCTCCCGCGAGGCCTGGCCCAGACCGGCCGTCACCAGCACCGGGACCTCCGCCGCCACCGCCGCCTGGCGCAGCGACTGGAGGGCCTTGCGGGTGATGGGGCCGGTCAGCGGATCGACGAAGAGCGCGGCGGGGAACGCCGCGATCTGGGCGTCCACCTCCTCGCGCGAATGCACGATCACCGGACGGTAGCCGCGGTCGCTCAGCGCCTGCTGGGTGGAGACGTCGGGCGCGGGCCAGACCAGCAGCCGGCGCGGGTTGTCCAGCGGCTCCGGGGGCAGCTCGTCGTCGACCGGCCGCGGCGAGGGGCGGTTGGCGACCTCGACCGCGCCGCCCGGACCGTCCAGCGGCTCCGGACCCTCGGCACCCTCGTCGGGCGCCCCTATCGCGTACGCCCGGCCCTCGGCCTCGGCCTCCGGCGCGGTACGCAACTGCCCCGGCACGGCCGGAGCGGTCGCCGACGGGGCGGCCTGCCCGGCGTGCTCGTCCTCGGGCGGGGCGGCGAGCTTGCGGCGCCGCCCGGCACCGCCGCCGAGCGTCTGGTTCTGCTGGTGCGCGATGTGCTGGGCGAAGGGCACACCCTGCCCGAGCGTCCGCACGCTGAACGCGCGCCCCTGCGTCGAGTCCGGGGAAACACCCGGCATCGGGGCTTCCGCGGGCAGCGGCTGACGGCGCGCGTCCGGCACCGGCGCGGCATCCTGAGCGTGGCCCTCGCCCGTCCCGGCGGCCGCGACGGGCGTGGGCGTGGTGCCGGTGGCGTGCGCGGTCGGCCCGGCGGACGGCTGCTCCGCACCCTCGCCGGAAGCAGCGGGGCCGGCGGGCGGCTCGGCGGGGCGGGCCCGGCGGCGGCCGGTCGGCGCGGCCGGCACGGGGTGCGCCTGCGGCGGCGTGTGGTCCGCGTCGGGCGTGGTGCGTACGGCGTCGTGGCGGCCGTTCCCCGAGGCGTCCGTGTCACCGGCCGCGGCGGGGGCCGGGACGGGGGCCCGGTCGGCCTCGGCGGGCGGCAGGGCGAACGCGGTCCGGGGACCGGTGGGCTCGGACTGGGCCGCCCGCTCCCGGTCGGCGGCGAGCGCGCGCCGGGCCCGCCGCCCCTGCGGCGTCTGAGGCGTCTGCGGGCCCTGGGACGCCCGGGGGATCTGAGGCGTCTGCGGTACGGGAGCGGGTGCGGGGACCGGCACGGAGGCCGGTGCCGGGGCCGACGGGGAAGCGGCCAGCGCCAGCTGGCCCTCGGCGCCCTGCGGCGCGCGATGGCCGCCCGCAGGCACCGGAACCTGCCCGTCCGCCGGAACGCCCTGCGGCGGCACGGCCTGGCCGAGCTGCGGCCGGGTGCCGCCCTGCGCGCCCTCGGCCGCCGTCACCACGGCACCCTCGGCCGGGGCGGGCGCCGAGGCGGCGGGCAGCGCCAGTGCCTGCCCGGCCGCCTGCGGCCGCGCCTGCTGAGTGCCCTGGGGCGGCGTCGTACCGGAGACCTGGACACCGGCCTGGACATCGGTCCGGGTGCCGGCCTGGATCCCGGCCTCGGCCGGGCTCGGCCGTCCCCGCCGACGCCCCGAGCCGCCCTGTGTGTCCTGCGCGTCCACCGGTGTTTGGAGCGCCTGTTCGTCCTGGACGGGCTCACGGCGCGCCCGCCGCCGCCCGGTCGGCTCGACGCCCGCGCCGGAACCGCCCACCGGGCTCTCCAGGAACGCGTCCGTGGACGCCCGCCGCGCCCGTCGCCGCCCGCTTCCCGGCTGCTGTCCTGCGGCCTCCGGCCCGGTGGCGGGAGCCTGCACGGGCTCGGAAACGGAGTCAGGAACGGACTCGGCAACGGACTCGGGACCGGACGCCGGACCGGAATCGGAATCAGAAGCGGATTCGGGAGCAGGGGCGGGAAGCTGCTCGGGCACGGGGGCCGCCACCGTCCCCGACCCCGCACCCAGCGGCACCTCCAGCACATAGGCGCTGCCGCTCATCCCCGGCACCTCGTGCGTCTGGAGCACGCCGCCGTGCGCCCGTACGATCCCGCGCACGATCGGCTCGTGCACCGGGTCGCCCCCGGTGTACGGGCCGCGCACCTCGATGCGTACGACCTCACCGCGCTGGGCCGCCGCGACCACGACCGTGGAGTCGACGTACCCGCCGCCGGGCACCACCCGGGCCTTGCCCGTCGAGTCGACCCCGGCGACGTCCGCCACCAGGTGGGCGAGCGCGGTCACCAGCCGGGCCGCGTCGACCTCGGCCTCGATCGGCGGCGCGTGCACGGCGAACTGCGCGCGCCCGGGGCCGATCAGCTCGACGGCCGCGTCGATCCCGGCCGTCACGACCGAGTCGAGCAGCGCGGTCGCCTTGACCAGCTCCTCGGAACCGGCGTCCAGGCGCTGGTAGCCGAGCACGTTGTCGACCAGGGTGGTCATCCGGGCGTAGCCCGCGGCCAGATGGTGCAGGATCTGGTTCGCCTCGGGCCACAGCTGGCCCGCCGGGTCCGCGGCGAGCGTGGCGAGTTCGCCCCGCAGCTCCTCCAGCGGTCCGCGCAGCGATTCGCCGAGCACGGCGGTGAGCTGGCCGTGCCGGGCGGTCACCGCCGTCAACTGGTCGCCCTGCGCCTCCAGCTCGGACGCGTACCGCTCGGACCGGTCGGCCAGCTCCGCGCTGTGCCGCTCCGTCAGCTCGGCCAGCTCCGCGGCGTGGTTCGCCGTCAGCTCGGCGAGCTCGTCGCCGTGGCGCTCGGCGAGCTCCTCGTACGGCCTGCGGTCGGTGAACGTCATGACGGCGCCGACCAGCTGGTCGCCGTCCCGGACCGGCGCGGTGGTCAGGTCGACCGGCACCTGCGCGCCGCTCTTGGACCACAGGACCTGGCCGCGCACCCGGTGCTTGCGACCGGAGCGCAGCGTGTCGGCGAGCGGCGACTCCTCGTACGGGAACGGCTCGCCCTCCGCCCGCGAGTGCAGGATCAGCGGATGCAGCTCCTTGCCGCCCAGGTCGCTGGCCCGGAAACCGAGGATCTGCGCGGCGGCGGGGTTGACCAGCACGACGCGGCCGTCCGTGTCCGTACCGACCACGCCCTCGGAGGCGGCCCGCAGGATCATCTCGGTCTGCCGCTGCGAACGGGCCAGCTCGGCCTCGGTGTCCACGGTGCCCGACAGGTCCCGCACGACGATCATCAGCAGCTCGTCGCCGGTGTACCCGCTGCCGTAACCGCTCTGGAAGTCGGTGTACGCGGCCTGCCCGTCCTCCAGGCTGGCGCTGGTGACCTCGACGGGGTACTCGGTGCCGTCGGTCCGCCGGGCGGTCATCCGGGCCGGCTTCGTACGGCCCCGCTCGTCCGTCTCCTCGGGCCGCCGCATCGAACCGGGGATCAGCTTGGAGTCGAACTCCGGCAGCAGATCGAGGAGCCCGCGGCCGACGAGCGCGGTGCCCGGCGTCTCGAACATTTCGAGCGCGATGGTGTTGGCGTTGACGACCGTGCCGTTGCAGTTGACGAGCAGCAGCCCGTCGGGGAGTGCATCGAGTATGGCTGCGAGGCGAGCAGCGCCCCGGGATGGCCTGCTGCTCACGACGACGCTTCCTCCCTGATTACCGCACCTAGCTGACAGCGGGCCCCATCTTGCCCCTCGGGCCGCGGCCTGTCACTGAAGGAGTCTAAAGGCAGCGAGGCGGCGCGGGGCTGCGGATGAGGGGGAGCTCTCACCAAGGTCCTGTGCATACGGTGTGCGGCCCCGTCCGTCATCCGGCCTCGGGGAGCACCGGGCGCAGCGTGTTCCAGCGGGAGATCTCGCAGCCGTCGCTCCGGCTGAACGACGCGTCGAGGCTCCGTCCCCGCCAGGTTCCGGTGACCCGGGCGGTGGCCGGGCCGCCGAACTGCATGGTGCACAGCGCGTCCCGGGGCACCGGGGCGAACGGGTCCAGGTCCTTGCGCGCCAGCGCGTCCAGCCGGCCGCAGGCCGCCCGGGCCGACGGGTGGCTGCCGCCCGCCGGGGTGCAGAGCAACCGGAAGACGCCGTCGGCCCCGGCGTGTCCCGAGCCGGAGACCGTGATCGTCAACCGGGTGCGGACGCTGTCGGTGCCCGCCGGAGCGGCGACGGCCGACGCGGCGAGGGAGGCGACGGCGGCGAGCGACGCGAGGGGAACGAGGGCGGTGCGGGCGGGGCGGCACGCCTTGCGGGACATACGGGCTCCTGTGCTCATGCGCTTCGGCGAGCCGCCGACGGGACGGGGCGGACGGGGCGGGAGAGGAGGACGGGGAACCGGCTTCCCGTTTCTCCCGTTTTCCCGCCCTCCTTCCCTAACGCTCCGCACGCCGCGGCGTTGCGCGTCCGGAAGCACTTTGCCCTCGCACCCGAGTGCCTAGTACCGTAGGCAGCGATTGGTGAGGCACCGCTCAGCTGTGTCATCATCTGCACGCACCACTCGCGCTCGCGCGAGGTGTGCATGGAGGCGTCGCCTAGTCCGGTCTATGGCGCCGCACTGCTAATGCGGTTTGGGTTTTAAAGCCCATCGAGGGTTCAAATCCCTCCGCCTCCGCTCTCCGATCAGGGAGTTCGGCCACTTCGGCCGGACTCCCTGATTCGTTTCCGGGATTCTTCGCGGCTGCTTCCGGGTCACTTCCGGATGGCGCAGGGATCGCAGCATGCCGGCGCCGGTTCGACGCAGATGGTGACGGAGTCGGTGTTGTTGCCGGGGTCGGGGTCCTTCTCGTTGCCGCTGACGGCGGCGGAGTTGGTGACCGAACCGGGCGTGGTGGCCTTGGCGCGCAGGACGAGGACGGCCCGGGCGCCGTCCTCCAGGACGCCGACGGCCCACCGCCCGGTGGCCGGGTCGTAGGCGCCGGGTCCCTCGGCCGACAGAAGGGCGAGACCGTCCGGGAGCCGGTCGGTGACGGTGACGCCGGTGGCCCGGTTCGGCCCGGCGTTGTGCACGGTGATCCGGTAGGTCACGGTCTGGCCCACGGTGACGGTGGTCGCGTCGGCCGCCTTGACCACGTCCAGGTCGGCGGCCGGGTTGACCTGGGTGACCTGCTCGTTCGAGGTGGAGGTCAGCGGCTCCGGGGTGTCGCCGAGCCGGTTCTCGTACGAGGCGGTGGCGGTGTTCCTGATCAGGCCGCCGCCGGAGGCGCGGTCGATGGTGACCCGGTACTCGGCCGTGGTGCCCGCCGGCAGGGTCTCGGTGCTGGGCAGGCTGCCGCCCTCCCCGGCCGTGGTGGTGTTGCCGAGCGCGAAGACGACCTTGTCGCCCCGGGGGTCGTAGTACGCCTGGTCGTTGTCGCGCGCGTCCGTCTTCGCCCCGGCGTTCGGGCCGTCGACGATGCGCAGCGAACCGGGCACGTACGTCGTCCCCGGCGGGACGGCATCGGTCAGCACGAGGTTCTCGGCCGCGCCGCCGCCCTCGTTGCGGGCGTTGATCCGGTACGTGATGACGTCGCCCACGTCCAGCGGCCCGGTCGGGGCGGCGTTCTTGGTGAGGACGACATAGGGGGCGGTGCCGAAGAAGATGCCGTCCAGGAAGTTGCCGATGCTCTGGTTGCCGCCGGCCGCGGACACGGACCGGAAGGCGAAACGGGTCAGCGTCTGACCGGCCGGGACGGTGTACGTGCCGGTGTAGTAGCCCCAGGCCGTGGTGCCGTCCGTGAAGCGCCGCTGCTGCACCGTGGCACCGGGCGCGCCGATGTCCAGCGCCATGGTGTCGTCGCCCTGGCGGCCGCGGTGGTACAGCCGCCAGTACAGCTTCGTGCCGGGGGTGGTGGGCAGGTCCTGGTAGAGCGTGGAGACCTGGTTGGCGTTGAGCTCGGCGAACTGCGTGCCCTCGGCCGACGGCACCCCGTTGAAGCCCGAGTGCCACAGCTCGATGCGGTGGTCGGTGGCGGTGGTGAGCCAGCCCGGGACGCGCTTGGGCGCCTGGGTCTGCGAGGAGTCCGGCAGGATCTCCACGCCGCTGACGGCGGGCTGTTCGAAGCTGCCGTTGGCCAGGGCGACCCGGAGCGGGGCAGGAGGTGTGGACATGGGTTCTTCCCCTCACGTCGACGCTGCTGGAGCACACCGCCGTCCGGCCGCACCTCCGTGCGCCGCGGCGGAGCCGATACGTCGAATAGCGCACCGCATGCAAGTGGTTACGTAAAGTGACGACCGGCGGGGTCCGGCCAATGTGTGCCGCCAGGTTTGATCCCCGTGCTCCTGGGAGTGGTGCTCGCCGCCCCGCCCCGGCCGCGCCCCACGCGCCGCACGGGCCCCCTGCCCCTCTCGCCCCCACCCCGTCATGGCCTGAACCGTGCGCCGGGATCCGGCGGCCCACCCTTGCGCAGAGTGAAACCTTCGCCATTGAAGTTGACGCCCGCCCCCCGTTGCCCGCGATGGCCCCACGGCCGCCCGGCAGCCCGGTCGTGCAGACGCGAATTGCGGCGTTTCTGCAGGTCAGGGAGGGTTTGGCTAATGGATTTCGCGCTACGGCGCAGGTCATGTAATGTTGTTCTCGCAACGCCGACCGGGAAGAAAAAAACCGGGAAGCACAAGCACTCGTAGCTTAACGGATAGAGCATCTGACTACGGATCAGAAGGTTGCAGGTTCGAATCCTGCCGAGTGCACATGAGTGAGAGGCCCGGACGAGAGTCCGGGCCTCTTGCGTTGTGCGGTCGTACGGCGGCAGGGGACGTGGCGAAGGGGCCCGGACTGCCGGGCGCCCCTCGGTTCTCTCCTTGCCGCGTGTCGCGGGGCGGGGCTACCTCACGTCGACGAAGTCGCCGGCGGCGTTGACGGCGGGGGTCGTGGACGTGCCGGCGAAGCTCCAGCGCCAGTAGCCGTCCTGCGCGGCCTTGACCGTGGTCCTCAGGGTGCCGGTGGTGGAGCCCTTCACCGTCTTGACGGTGGTGTACGTGCTGCTGTTCTTCTTCCGGAACTGGAGCTTCACCGGCTGGTTGGCGTAGCCCGCGTACTTGCGGGTCTCCCAGTTGGCGCGGTCCAGCTTGCCCGTGACCGTGAGGGTCCGGCCCTTCTTCACGGGCTCCGGGGAGGCGTTGACGGTCAGTCGCGAGAGCCGCTGGAACCTGGCCGTGGAGAACGAGTCCGTGAGGGTGGCCATCCCGTCCTCGGCCCATGCGCCGGCGTAGACCCGCCAGGCCGTGGCGTTGGTGTTCCAGAGGTAGCCGGGATCGACGGTGATGGTGAGGGTGCAGGTCGAGGTCGTGGAGCTCGCGGCCTTGCACTTGGCCCGGTCCGTGTCCGGATGGAAGCCGAAGTCGTACAGGTTCGGGTTGTTGGCTCGTCCTCGCCAGAGGTAGACGAGGGCGTCGTCGATGCCCGAGGGGTGGGAGGCGGTGATGGAGACCGCCACCTTCTTGGTGGCGGCGGTGCCGAGCACGATCGGCTTTCCACCGTTGACGACGACCTTGCTGATCACCGGGGCGGACGGAAAGCCGCTCGCCTGCGAGGCCGGTACGGCGAGGGCGGACAGGGCCAGGGCGCCGGTGACAGCGGTGACGGTGGCACGGATGCGCATGTGTTCCTCGGGTCTGGTCTGCGGGTCGGGCGACCCGCAGACCAGACCCGGGGCGAACGCGAAAGGTTGTACGCGCGGTCCGGTTCTCAGACGGCGGCGAAAGGTTCGTGGTGCCAGCGCCAGCCGGCGGTGCCGTCGGCGTGGACGCCGAGCATGAACTCGGGGACGGGGGCTCCGTCGGGGAAGGTCAGGGTGAGGGCGGCGCGTATGCGGTCGTAGCAGGACTCGGCACGTTCCCAGTCCTCCGCGTCGAGGGCCTGCTCCTGCTCGGCGAACAGGGGGCGGAACTCCTCGAAGCCGGGCAGCGCCTCGACGTCGGCGTGCATCCACGGCATGTCCGAGCCGGTCACGGTCAGGCGGGCGACCGTGCGGTCGCCGTGGTGGAGGTGCCAGACGTCAGGGGCGGCGGCGGAGGCGGAGGCGGTCATGGGGTCATGATGGCGGGTGGCACTGACAGGGTCTGGCGTGGCTGGGAGGCAGGGGCTGTGGGGTGGCGGTGTACCGGGTTGCGGTGGGGTGAGGGGGTGCCCGTGCTCGGCTGGTGCCGGGGCGGGGTGGTGCGGGGGAGCGTGCAGGCGTACGGGGCGGAGTTCGGGTTCCGGGCCGTGGGGGAGCGGGGCTGTGTCGGGGCGCGGGGGAACGTGTGCCCGGTGGGGGCAGTGGTGCCGGGGCGCAGTACGGGGGCGCGGTGCCCGGAGTGCGCGCGGCTGGACCGGGCGCACTCGGTGGCCGCCGACACGCTCGCGGACGACCCGAGGACGTACCGGGTGTATCTGGCCTGGTTCGGGCCCGGGATGGTGAAGGTCGGGATCACCGCGGAGGAGCGCGGCGCGGCGCGGCTGCGGGAGCAGGGGGCCGTGGTGTTCAGCTGGCTGGGGCGCGGGCCGCTGATGGCGTGCCGCCGTACGGAGGAGGTGCTGCGGGCGGCGCTCGGGGTGCCGGACCGGATTCCGTACGCGAGGAAGCGGGCGGTGCGGGGGACGCTGCCGGGGGCACAGGAGCGGGTCGACGAGGTTTCCGGGCTCTACCGGCGGGCCGCGGCGCTGGAGGGCGGGAGCGGGTGGCCGGAGTCGTTGGAGAGGCTGCCGTTCGAGGCGGTTGATCATGTGGCGTTGTTCGGGCTCGCCGGCGAGGGCGGCGAGGGCGGCGAGGGCGGTGAGGGCGGTGAGGGCGGCACGGGTGGGGTGCGGTGGGCCGTTGCCGAGCTGGTGGCCGGGGGTGTGGTCGGCGGGCGGCTGGTGGCGGCGGCCGGGCCCGATCTGCATCTGGCGACGGCGGGCGGTGTGGTGGTGCTGGACACCCGGCTGATGACCGGCTGGGAGCTGGTGGCGGCGGACCCGCGGGGCGGGGTCGGGGTGCCGGTCGTGGATCTCGGGGGCGGTGGGGTGCAGGGCGGGCTGTTCTGAGATCGTCGGAGCGGCTCGGACGACGGAAGGGGTGGTGCGGGGTGAGCGGTGACGTGAGCGGTGACGCCGGTGAGGTCGTGCGGTTCTGGGAGCGGCTGGGGCTGCCCGGGATCATCGACGTGCATACGCATTTCATGCCGGAGCGGGTGCTGCGCAAGGTCTGGGCGTACTTCGACTCCGCGGGGCCGCTGACCGGGATGGAGTGGCCGATCGCCTACCGGCGCGACGAGGACGAACGACTGGCGCTGCTGCGGTCGTTCGGCGTGCTCGGGTTCACCTCGATGCTGTACCCGCACAAGGCCGGCATGGCCGCCTGGCTGAACGGCTGGGCCGCCGACTTCGCCCGTCGGGTGCCGGACTGCCTGCACACCGCGACCTTCTTCCCGGAGGAGGGCGTCGAACGGTATGTGCGCGAGGCCGTCGAGGCGGGGGCGCGGGTCTTCAAATCACACGTCCAGGTCGGCGCGTACGACGCCAACGACCCGCTCCTGGAACCCGTCTGGGGCCTCCTCGCCGAGGCCGGGATCCCGGTGGTGATGCACTGCGGTTCGGGCCCGGCGCCCGGCAGGCACACCGGCCCCGGGCCGGTGGCCCGGCTGCTCGCCCGGCACCCCCGGCTGCCGCTGATCGTCGCGCACCTGGGGATGCCGGAGTACGAGGAGTTCCTGACGCTGGCCGAGACGTACCCCGAGGTGCGGCTCGACACGACGATGGCGTTCACCGATTTCACCGAGGACTTCAGCCCCTTCCCGGCGGCCGCGCTGGGACGGCTCGCGGCGCTGGAGGACCGGGTTCTGCTGGGTACGGACTTCCCGAACATCCCGTACCCGTACGTGCATCAGCTCCACGCGCTGGAACGGCTGGGGCTGGGCGACGACTGGCTGCGGGCGGTCTGTCACGGGAACGCGCGGGAGCTGTTCGGGGTGGGGTGAGCGGGCGTCCGGCCGGGGATTTCTCAGGGAATTCACAGAAACAGGTAAGGGTGCTTTCAGAGGAGCCGCACAGGCTCGGGGCATGACGACGACGACCTTGCCCCAGGGACGTACCGAACCGCCGGGGGCGGACCGCACCCCTGTCCGTGTGCTGGTGGTGGACGACGAGGCCCCGCTCGCCGAGCTGCTGTCCATGGCCCTGCGCTACGAGGGCTGGGAGGTCCGCAGCGTCGGGGACGGGGCCGGGGCGGTCCGGATGGCGCGGGACTTCCGGCCCGACGCGGTGATCCTCGGCATGAGGCTGCCGGACAGCGACGGGCTCGCCGTGCTCGGCCGGCTGCGGGGGGAGATCGCCGAGGTGCCGGTGCTGTTCCTGACCGCGCGGGACGCGGTGGAGGACCGGATCGCCGGGCTCACGGCGGGCGGCGACGACTGCGTGGCCAAACCGTTCAGCCTGGAGGAGGTCGTGGCCCGGCTGCGCGGGCTGATCCGCCGGGCCGGCACGGTGGCCGTACGCGGCGAGTCGGCGCTCGTCGTCGGCGATCTGGTCCTCGACGAGGACAGCCACGAGGTGAGCCGGGGCGGGACCGCCATCCATCTCACCGCGACCGAGTTCGAGCTGCTGCGCTTCCTGATGCGCAATCCGCGCCGGGTGCTGAGCAAGGCGCAGATCCTCGACCGGGTGTGGAACTACGACTTCGGCGGCAAGGCCAATGTCGTCGAGCTGTACGTCTCGTACCTGCGCAAGAAGATCGACGCGGGCCGGTCGCCGATGATCCATACCCGGCGCGGGGCGGGGTATCTCATCAAGCCCGGTGAGTAGCCACGCTTCCCGGAGCCGGAGCCGGAGCCGGAGCCGGAGCCGGCATGCGGTCTTCAGGGCGGGGCGGCAGCGGCCGGGGCGCCGCCCCTCGGATCTCCTTCCGGGCGCCGGGAAATTCCACGGTGTCCGCCGTCGGCATCGCCGCCCTCTCCGGCCCGAGCGGCCCGACCGGCCCGAGCAGCCCGAGCAGCCCGAGCAGCCCGAGGAGCGGGGCGCGGGGCGTGTTCAGCGCCGCAGCAGCAGGTCCGCGACGACGGGGCGGTGGTCCGAGGCGAGCGACTCGGCCACCGCCGCGCCGCGCGCCCGTACCGTGTCCTTCGACACCGCCACGTAGTCGATCCGCCGCACCGGGTCCTGCGCCGGGAACGTCGGCCCGCCCGGCTCGACGTCCGTCAGCTCCTTCCACAGCGGGGCGAGTTCGGGTGCGTCCGGCGCCGCGTTGAAGTCGCCGAGCAGGACCTGCCGCACCGGCCCGCGCCCCGGGCCCCGGTCCTCCGCCATGATCCGGCGGGTGTCGGCGACCTGGGCGATCCGGACGGACGGGTCCGCGCGGTAGTCCAGGTGGGTCGCGTAGACGTGCACTGGCAGCCCCTTCACCCGTACGACCACCTCGCCGAAGCCCGGCGCGGGCGCCGGGACCGGATCCGGGTCCTGGGTGGAGAGCCGGGTGAGGTCGTGGTTCTCGGCGCTCACGACGGGATACCGCGACAGCACCGCGACCCCGAACTCCCGCCGGGGCTCCCCGGGAACGGCCGGACCGAGGCTGTAGACCGGGGCGAACGACACCCGCATCCCCAGCCGCCCGGCCAGCTCGGCCGCCAGGTCCCGCCACTCGCTGCGGGCGCCCCAGTGCACATCGACCTCCTGAAGGCCGATCACGTCCGCGTCCAGCGCACGCAGTTCGGCGACCTGGCGGCCGGGATCGAAGACATCGTCCATGCCCGCGCCCGCATGGATGTTGTACGTGACCACGCGGAGCGGGACGGAGGGGCCGTGCCCCTCTCCGGCAGCCGCCGCGGGAGGCGCGAGCGCCCCCGCCAACAGCCCTGCCGCGACGAGCACTTCCACCGTACGACGACGCACTGACATGCCACTCCAGCCTCGGGAAGGTCCTGCCGATCAGCGTCGGGCACGGTACTCGCCGAAACTTGTTGTACACCGTACAGCTGAGCTGTACGGTGTACAGCGCTTGATCCTTGTACACCGTATGGGGAGTCGGAATCCAGGTATCAGGAGGCCGTATGACGACGACCGTCGCCGGGCAGAAGAACCTCTCGTCCGGCCATCCGCAGCGCTGGCTCATCCTCGGCGTCATCTGTCTCGCCCAGCTCACCGTGCTGCTCGACAACACCGTTCTCAACGTGGCGATCCCCTCCCTCACCCGGGAGCTGGACGCGTCCACCGCCGATGTCCAGTGGATGATCAACGCGTACTCGCTGGTCCAGTCGGGCCTGCTGCTCACGGCAGGCAGCTCCGCGGACCGCTACGGCCGCAAGAAGATGCTGATCGCCGGGCTCGCGCTGTTCGGCATCGGATCGCTGGTCGCCGGACTGGCCCAGTCCTCCGCGCAGCTGATCGCCGCCCGTGCGGGCATGGGCGTCGGCGGCGCGCTGCTGATGACCACGACCCTCGCCGTCGTCGTGCAGATCTTCGACGAGGCCGAGCGGGTGAAGGCGATCGGCATCTGGTCGACCGTCAGCTCGCTCGGCTTCGCCGTCGGACCGCTGATCGGCGGCGTGATGCTCGACCACTTCTGGTGGGGCGCGATCTTCCTGATCAACATCCCGGTCGCGGCCCTCGGCCTGGTCGCCGTGGCCCGGCTCGTCCCCGAGTCGAAGAACCCCGCGGGCGAGCGCCCCGACCTGCTCGGCGCGCTGCTCTCCACGATCGGCATGACCTGCGCCGTGTACGCGATCATCTCCGGCCCCGAGCACGGCTGGACCTCGGGCCGGGTGCTGCTGACCGCCGTCGCCGGGGTCGCCGTCCTCATCGGGTTCGTGCTGTGGGAGCTGCGCATCCCGTATCCGATGCTGGACATGCACTTCTTCCGGAACCAGAGGTTCGTCGGGGCGGTCGCGGGCGCGATCCTGGTCGCCTTCGGGATGGGCGGTTCGCTCTTCCTGCTCACCCAGCAGCTCCAGTTCGTCCTCGGCTACGGGCCGCTGGAGGCCGGGCTGCGCACGGCGCCGCTGGCGCTGACCGTCGTCGCGCTCAACCTCACCGGGCTCGGCGCCCGGCTGGTGCCCAGGCTGGGCACGCCGGGCACCATCGTGTCCGGGATGGGCCTGCTGGCCGCGGGCCTCGCCGCGATCGCGCTGTTCGGCGGCGACGGCTACGGGGGCATGCTGCTCGGCCTCTTCGTGATGGGCGCGGGCATCGCGATCGCCATGCCCGCCATGGCCAACGCCATCATGAGCGCCATTCCGCCGGAGAAGGCGGGCGTGGGTGCCGGGGTCAACGGCACGCTCGCCGAGTTCGGCAACGGCCTGGGCGTCGCGGTTCTCGGCGCGGTGCTGGGTTCGCGGTTCTCGGCGCTGGTGCCGACCGCCGTGGGCGCCGCGTCGCTGCCCGCCGCACTCGCCGCGGCCACCGGCGCCGGGGAGCGGGCGCGGATCACCGACGCCTTCGCCTCCGGGCTGGAGACCAGCCAGCTCTTCGGGGCGGTCGCGGTGCTGCTCGGCGGGGTGCTCGCCGCCGTGCTGCTGCAGCGTGCGCAGCGGATGGAGCGGGAGGAGGCGGAGAGGGCGGACGCCGCCGGGGACCCGGCGGCGGCATAGCATCAAGGACAGGACGAGGAGGATGTGCCATGGTGTCCGCGGCCGACCGAGTGAAGAAGCCCGTCAGGACCAGTGTGTGGCTGGATCAGCGGGCCCCCTCACGTACCCGCAGGCCGGACCAGGCGGCCGGGCTGGACCGGGAGAGGATCACCACGACCTCGGTCCGGCTGCTGGACGCCGAGGGGCTCGCCAAGTTCTCCATGCGCCGCCTCGCCGCCGAGCTCGACGTCACCGCGATGTCCCTGTACTGGTACGTGGACACCAAGGACGACCTGCTGGAACTGGCCCTCGACGCGGTGTACAGCGAGTTCGCCGTGCCCCGCGAGGAGGCGCACTGGCACGAGCGGCTGCGCGGACTGGCCGCCGAGTACCGGGCGCTGCTGGTCCGGCACGCCTGGGTGTCGACGCTCGCCGGGCACTTCCTCAACATCGGCCCGCACGCGATGCTCATGTCGTACGCGGTCCAGGACGTGATCCGGGCGACCGGCCTGTCGCCGCACCACCAGGCCGGGGCGCTCTCCGCGGTCTTCCAGTTCGTGTACGGGTTCGGCACCATCGAGGGCCACTTCGCGGAGCGCAGCGCGGCGGCCGGGCTCAGCCAGGAGGAGTACCACCAGCAGGCGATGAGCACGATCCGCTCGCAGCCGCAGCACAGCCGGATCGTCGAGTCCTCGAAGGAGATCATGGACGCCCGGGGCGGTGACACGGTCGAGGAGATGCGCGACCGGGACTTCGAGGTCGCCCTGGAGCTGCTGATCGCGGGCATCGAGGCGATGCGGGACCGCTGAGGCCCCGCACCGCCCGCTCCCCTCAGCCCGCTCTCCTCGGCCCTCGGCCCTCAGTCCTCGGACGTCGGCCGGGCCGGGAAGCCGCCGGTGGCCACCGGCCCCCACCGCTCCGGGGTGATCCGGATGATCGACTTGCCCTGCTTCACCATCGCCGCCCGGTACTCGTCCCAGTCCGGGTGCTCGCCGGAGATGTTCCGGTAGTACTCGACGAGCGGCTCGACCGACTCCGGTGCGTCGATCACCTCGGCCGTACCGTCGATCTGGACCCAGGGCCCGTTCCAGTCGTCGGAGAGGACGATGACACTGACGCGCTCGTCCCGCCTGGCGTTGCGGGTCTTGGCCCGTTCGGGGTACGTCGAGACCACGATCCGCCCCGCGTCGTCGACCCCGCAGGTCAGCGGGGAGCCCTGGGGGCGCCCGTCGGACCGGGTGGTCAGCAGGACCGCCCGGTGCCTGGGGCGTACGAAGGCCAGCAACTCGTCCAGGTCCACGGCTGTGTTCGTCGCGATTCGGGGTGCCATGTCCGCAGACTACGACGGCAGCCCGCGGCCCACGACGCGGAGCCGCGGACGGACCACGACGTAGAGCCGCGGACGGGCTGCCGACGCGGAGCCGCGGACGGCCTGTCGGTGCCGGCCCGCGGACGGGGCGCCGGTGTTGATCCACGACCTGGCAGCCGGCGCCGGTCCGCGTACTACGACGGCAGCGTCTCGCCCTGCACGGCCTGGATGTCGAGCTCCACCCGCAGCGTCGTGCCGATCGCCGCGATGCCCGCCTGCACCACCTGGTTGTAGTTCATCGCGAAGTCCTCGCGGTGCAGCTCCGCCGTGGCGCTGAAGGCCGCCCGCACCCCGCCCCACGGGTCGGGGCCGGTGCCCAGGTAGCTGAGGTCCAGGTCGACCGGCCGGACCACGCCGTGCATCGACAGCTCGCCGTGGACCAGCCAGCGGTCGGGGCCGGTCGGGGACAGCCCGTTCGAGCGGTACGTGATCTCCGGGAAGCGCTCGGCGTCCAGGAAGTCGGGCGAGCGCAGGTGCTTGTCGCGCATGCTGTTGCCGGTCTCGATGCTCGGCGCGGAGATGACGGCCTCGACCCGGGACAGCTGGACGTCCTCCGCGATCTCGATCCGGCCGCTGAACTCGGTGAACCGGCCGCGCACGCTGGAGATCCCCAGGTGCTGCGCGACCGCGGCCACCGAGCAGTGTGCCGGGTCCAGCGACCAGGCCCCCGGCGGCGGCAGCTCCACCCCGCCCTGCCGGTTCAGCACCACCGTGCCGGCCTCCACCCGCCCGCTCGCCGTGACCATGGCGGTCGACGCGGCGGGGGCGTACCCGACCGCCGTGACGATCACCGTGTACGCCCCGGCGGCCAGGGGGCCGTCGGTCCGCACCGCCCCGTCCTCGTCGGCGGCGGCCCGCAGCACCTGCGTACCGGTCATGTCGGTGACCGTCACGACCGCGTGCTGTACCGCCCAGCCGTCCCGGGTCCGTACCTGTGCGCGAAGTCCCATCCCGTTCTCTCTCCTTGCTCCATGACTCAATGAGTCGGGCCCCGGGCGGGGACGGCAGGCCGTCCCCTGCCTGTCGTCCCCGCGCCGGGGCCCATTTCCACCTGCCGGCCGGTGCCTCCGCTCGAAGCACCGGCCGGCCGGAGGTCTGTTACTCGCCGGGGTGGGCGAGCTCGATGTCGTGACCGTCGGCCCCGCGGCCCGCCACGGTCAGCGCGCTCGCCACCGGCGGGTAGCCGGTCGCGATGACCGAGTACTCGCCCGCGTCCAGGTCGGTGAAGGCGTACGCCCCGTCCTCCCCGGTCGTCGAGGTGGCGACCACATTGCCCGCCGCGTCGACCAGTGTGACCCGGGCGTCCGGCAGCGGACTACGCGCGGTACCGGCCCGCACGACGCCCTGGACCAGCGCACCGGCCCGGAGTTCGGCCTCGACCCGGGTGATCCCCTGGCCGCCGACCTCCACCGGCAGCGCCAGCGGCCGGAAGCCGAGGGCGTTGACCGCGACGGTCACGGTGCCGGGGACCAGCTCGCCGAAGGCGAACTCGCCCGCCTCGTCGGACGCCCCGGTGGCCAGGACGTCGCCGCGCACATCGGTCACGACGACCATGGCGCCCTCGACCGGGGCGGAGGACTCCGCCGACCGTACGAGACCGGCGAGGCCGCTCGTACCCGAGAGCAGGATGTCGAACGCGAGCGGCTCGTCACCCACGACCACGGTGGACGCCTGCGGCTGGAAACCGTCGGCGGAGGCGATCAGGACGTAGCTTCCGGACCCCGGGGCCTCCAGCCCGTACGAGCCGTCGGCCTGGGCGACGGAGCGTCCCAGCTGGCGGCCGGCCAGCGAGATCAGCGTGACGGCGGCACCGGCCACCGGCGCGTTCTCCGCACCGCGCACCACACCGTGCACGGCCATGCCCTGGAGGGCGGCGGCCGGAAGCGTCGCGGTGTCGGCCGGGGCTGCCTGGGGGGCCGGGGCGGCCTCGACCGCCGGGGCCCGGACCGCGTCGGCGACGACGGCCGCGGCGACCGGGGCCTCGACCGGCGTCTCGACCGGGGTCCCGGCGGTGGCCGGGGCCTCGCTCGACGCGCTGGTCTTGAGCGCGACCTCCTTGATGAAGATGGTGATCAGGAAGGCGATCAGCGCGGCCGGAGCGGCGTACAGGAAGACGTCGCCGACACCGTGCCCGTAGGCACTCTCCACGATCGTGCGGAACGGCTCCGGCAGCTTGTCCACGTCGGGGATGCCCCCGCCGCCGGTGCCGCCGTGGCCCAGGGCCGCGCCCTTGGGGCCGAGCTCCGCGATCCCTTCCTTGACGTAGTGGGTGACGCGGTTCGCCATGACGGCACCCAGCGCCGAGACGCCGATCGCACCACCGAGGGAACGGAAGAAGGTGACGACGGAGCTGGCCGCGCCGAGGTCGGACGGGGCGACCTGGTTCTGCGTGGCGAGCACCAGGTTCTGCATCATCATGCCGATGCCGAGACCCATGACGGCCATGAAGACCGCGATGTGCCAGTACTCCGTGTCGTACCGGAGAGTGCCCAGCAGGCCCAGTCCGGCGGTGACCAGGAAACCACCGGTGACCAGCCAGGCCTTCCAGCGGCCGGTCTTGGTGATGACCTGGCCGGAGACCGTGGAGGAGATGAACAGGCCCGCGATCATCGGGATCGTCATGACGCCCGACATCGTCGGCGACTTGTCGCGCGCCAGCTGGAAGTACTGGCTGAAGAAGACGGTGCCCGCGAACATCGCGATACCGACGAAGAGGGAGGCCAGCGAGGCCAGCGCGATGGTGCGGTTACGGAAGAGGCGCAGCGGGATGATCGGCTCGCCGGCCTTGGACTCGACGGCGACGAAGATCGCGCCGAGCACGACGGAACCGGCGACCATCGCGGCGGTCTGCCAGGACAGCCAGTCGTACTTGTCGCCCGCGAAGGTCACCCAGACCAGCAGCAGCGACACGGCGGCGCTGATGAAGAACGCGCCCCACCAGTCGACCTTGACCTGACGCTTCACGACCGGGAGCTTCAGCGTCTTCTGGAGCACGACCAGCGCGATGACGGCGAACGGCACACCGACGTAGAAGCACCAGCGCCAGCCCATCCAGCTGGTGTCCGTGATGACACCGCCGAGCAGCGGACCGCCGACGGTGGCGACGGCGAAGACCGCGCCGATGTAGCCGCTGTAGCGACCGCGCTCGCGCGGGGCGATCATCGCGGCCATCACGATCTGCGCGAGGGCGGAGAGACCGCCGACACCGATGCCCTGGATGACACGGCAGGCGATCAGCATCCCGCTGCTGGTCGACATACCGGCGACGACCGAGCCCGCGACGTAGATCACCAGGGATATCTGGACCAGCAGCTTCTTGCTGAACAGGTCGGAGAGCTTGCCCCAGAGCGGGGTGGTGGCGGTCATCGCCAGGAGCGAGGCCGTGACGACCCAGGTGTACGCGCTCTGGCCGCCGCCGAGGTCGGAGATGATCTCGGGCAGGGCGTTGGAGACGACCGTCGACGACAGGATCGCGACGAACATGCCGAGCATCAGCCCGGCAAGTGCCTCCATGATCTGCCGGTGTGTCATCGGCGCGCCGGACGCGGGATCGGACGATCCCCCGTGCTTGGCGTGGCCGCCCCGCACACCGGTCGGTGTGGTCGTAGCCATTTAAGTCCTTGTCTTTGCTTCTGTTACACAGGTGTACGGGTGTGTACGTCGCTGTCGCGGCTGTCGCGGTCGCTGCCGACCGGCCGGGATCGGCAGTCGTCGCCGTGCTTTCCGGGGCCGCACCCGCCGGTCCCGCGGCAGGCGAAGCTGTCGCGCAGCCGGGCCAGCAGCGTGTTGAGCTGCCCGACCTCGTCGTCCGACCAGTCGGAGAGGTTGTGGGCGAACATCTCGGTGGTCCGCCGGTTCAGATCGCCGAGTACGGCACGTCCCTCGGGGGTCAGCCGCAGGATGCGGGACCGCTTGTCCGCCGGATCCGGGGACCGTTCGATCCAGCCGCGCTCCGCCACATGGGCGACATGACGGCTCGTCACCGACATGTCGACGTCCAGCAGCTCGGCCAGCCGGCTGATCCGCATCTCGCCGTGCTGCCGGAGCAGGGCCAGCACGGCGGCGGACCCGGCCGGACACTCGGCGGGAAGGATGCGGGCGAGACCCCGTTTGACGGCTCCGACGGCGCTTAGTTGCCGGGCCAGCTCTTCGTACTGACTCCGTGCGGCCACGGGACCCCCAGACATCTCACCGGTGCATCTTGTTGCTTAGGGCAACCATAGAAGCCGTTGGTTGCTGCAGGCAAACGAAAGGTGGCTTGCAGAAGTAAAGGAACGCAAAAGGCTGCGTAGGGCCGGAGTCAAGCCCGCAGCGTAGGGGCTACGTGTGGGGCGCAGTGTGTGTCATGCCACAGCAGAGAGCCCGGTGACGCTGCTTCTGCCCCGGCCCGCCCCGGCTCACCCCTCCGGTCGGCCCGCACCGCCCTGCTGCCGGACGCCGCCGATCCCCGTCGTGCTCCGTCGGCCCCGGCCACGAACTCCGCGGGGGCTTCGCGTGTCCTGCTCCGCCCCTGCCCTGCCCCGCCTCGTCCCTCGTCGGGTGCCGCCCGCCCTCGCGGCCCCTGCCGCCTCTGCCGCCGCAGGGCTCCGTCCGCCTCTCCTGCCGCAGGGCTCCGTCCGCCTCGGACGCCCCCTCCGCAGGACGCCGCCCGCCCCCGCCCCGGACCGGATGCGTACCGCCGCCTCCTCTCCCCCCCCTTCCCCTTCCCTGACCCGGGGGTTGGGCGGTGCGGCCGAGTTCGCTAGGGTCCTGGCACATGGCACACAACCCCCACGCCCCGCAGGGCCCCGAGGGCAACCACGACCCGGCCGGCAGCACGCAGATGTTCCGCGCCTTCGTCGACGAGGGCGAGCCGCAGCGTCGGCAGCAGCCGGCAGCCGTCGCCTCGTCCGGACCGAGGGTCGGGGTGATCGTCGGCGCCGTCGTGGTGATCGCCGCCCTCGCCGCGGTCGCCTGGCTCGCGCTCGGCTGACCGCCCCGGTCGCCGACCGGCGTACCCGCCCCCCGTCCCCCGTCACTTCGATACGGCGGTGACGTCCCGGGTCTCGACATGCATGCCCAGGGGCACCCGCCAGGCGTCCACGCAGACGGTGTACGTCGCCGTCCGCGCCGCTCCCGCGTCGATCGGCGCGGGCAGCGGCCCGGTCGACTCCACGGTCGCCCAGTCGACCCCCAGCGAACCGATCACGTGCGTGGCGAACGTGACCGTTCCCGAGCGCACCGGCGATCCTCCGGTGTTCCGGAACTCGACGGTCACCTTCTCGCACCAGCGCTCGTCCGCCGCCTCCCGCACCGGGGTGCCCACGCTCAGCACGGCGGGCCCGGAAGGCGTACCGGGGCCCGAGGGCGACGAGGGGGCGGAAGGCGTCCCGGGCCCGGAAGGCTTCGAGGGTCCCGAAGGAGCCGAGGAGCCGGAAGGCGTCGAGGGGGCCGAAGGCCCGGTGGCGGGCCGGGACGCCCTTCCCGCGCCGCGCCCGGGAGTGCCTGAGGGGGAGAGGGAGGCGTCACCGGTCGCTCCGCCCGAGGGGCCCCTCCCGTTGCCTCCGCCCTTCCCGCTCCCGCCGGCCCCGCGGCTCCCGCCGCCCGGGTCGAGCGGGACCATCGTGACCTTGCCCGGCGCGTCCCCCGCGCCCGCCGCGGCCGCCCCGGGGTCCGTACCCGCCGCCCCGAGCGCCGCATGGCCCTCGCCCGTCGCGCCGCCGCAGGCGGCCAGCACCCCGCCCAGACACAGCACGGCCGCCGAGGCGGCGATCAGGGTGCCCCGGCGGCCGTTCGATCCGAGAATCCGACGTCGCATCGCGCCAGTGTGGCTGACGGTCCGTCAAATCGGAAGGGTCGCGCTCCGGTACGGAAATCCACGGCGTCAGTCGGCGATGAGTCCTTCCCGCAGCTGGGCGAGCGTGCGGGTCAGCAGCCGGGAGACGTGCATCTGCGAGATGCCGACCTCCTCGCCGATCTGCGACTGGGTCATGTTGGCGAAGAAGCGCAGCATGATGATCTGGCGCTCGCGCGGCGGCAGCTTGGCCAGCAGCGGCTTGAGCGATTCGCGGTACTCGACGCCCTCCAGGGCCGAGTCCTCGTAACCGAGCCGGTCCGCGAGGGAGCCCTCGCCGCCGTCGTCCTCGGGGGAGGGCGAGTCCAGCGAGGAGGCGGTGTACGCGTTGCCGACGGCGAGCCCGTCGACCACGTCCTCCTCGGAGACGCCGAGCGCCTTCGCCAGCTCGGGCACGGTCGGCGAACGGTCGAGCTTCTGCGCGAGTTCGTCGCTGGCCTTCGTCAGGGCCAGCCGCAGCTCCTGGAGGCGGCGCGGCACGCGCACCGACCACGAGGTGTCGCGGAAGAAGCGCTTGATCTCCCCGACGACGGTCGGCATCGCGAACGTCGGGAACTCCACGCCCCGTTCGCAGTCGAACCGGTCGATCGCCTTGATCAGGCCGATCGTGCCGACCTGGACGATGTCCTCCATCGGCTCGTTGCGGCTGCGGAACCGCGCCGCGGCGTACCGCACCAGCGGGAGGTTCAGCTCGATGAGTGTGTCCCGTACGTAGGCGCGCTCCGGGCTGTCAGTGCCGTCCGGGGACGGTCCGAGCGCGGCGAGCCGCAGGAACAGGGAGCGGGACAGAGTGCGGGTGTCGATGGCTTCCGGCGAGCTGGTGAGCACAGCGGGTGCCGGTTCGCTCTTCGTGAGCGTGAGCACCTTCGAGCTGCCCTGTTCTGCGGACATGCCACCCCCTTTGAGGTCGCGGACGGTCGCGTGAGCCGCGACCATCGGAGGAACGCAGCCTCCACCTGAATACCGGAGGCGAGGCCACGGCAAACGCGGTTCCCGCAGAATGTCACATGTCGGCAACACGCTGTAGTGACATGTCGACAAGTCTTTGTGACATAAGCGCAGTTAACAAGGGGTGTACGCCATTCGGGCCGCGTGAAACGGACTTCGCGTGCTCTACCCGATCCGGTTACGCGTCGATCCTGTTTGCGGACCGGAGCCGGGCGAAGCTGCGGGCCAGCAGTCTTGACACATGCATCTGGGACACGCCCAGCTCGGCGCTGATCTGGGACTGCGTCAGGTTGCTGTAGTAGCGCAGCAGCAGAATGCGCTGTTCGCGTTCGGGCAGCTGTACGAGCAGGTGCCGTACGAGATCGCGGTGCTCGACCCCGGCGAGGGCCGGGTCCTCGTAGCCGAGCCGGTCGAGCAGGCCGGGCAGTCCGTCGCCTTCCTGGGCGGCCTCCAGCGAGGTCGCGTGGTACGAGCGCCCCGCCTCGATGCAGGCGAGCACCTCGTCCTCGGAGATCCTCAGCCGCTCGGCGATCTCCGCGGTGGTGGGCGAGCGGCCGTGGGCGGTCGTCAGGTCCTCGGTGGCGCCGGTGACCTGGACCCAGAGCTCGTGGAGCCGCCGGGGGACGTGGACGGTCCGTACGTTGTCCCGGAAGTATCGTTTGATCTCCCCGACGACGGTCGGCATCGCGAAGGTCGGGAACTGGACACCGCGCTCCGGGTCGAACCGGTCGATGGCGTTGATCAGCCCGATCGTGCCGACCTGGACGACGTCCTCCATCGGCTCGTTGCGGCTGCGGAACCGCGCCGCGGCGTACCGCACCAGCGGCAGGTTCGCCTCGATGAGAGCCGCCCGTACCCGGCCGTGCTCGGGGGTTCCGGGCTCCAGGTTCTTGAGCTCGCCGAAAAGCACCTGGGTGAGCGCCCGGGTGTCCGCCCCCCGGCTCCGGGCGGCCTTCACCGCCCCGGCGGGCGCGACCGGATCAGCCTGACCGGGCTGACCGGATTGGCCGGGCTGACCGGGCTGGGGAGGCACTTGAGGCGCTGCACTGGCCGGCACGATCAAGCCACCCCTCTGCGGTCAACTTCATCAACTCATCCATCAAAAGCGGTCATAGCATCACAAGACATGCCCACTGTGTGCAAGCACCGTATAGCGTCGTGTTGGGTTCAACTTGGTTTAAAAACCAGAAAAAGCCCCTCACCGTGATGGTGAGGGGCGTGCGGGCGGTGCGGACCGAAGGGGATCCGGCCTGTCCGAATCAGAACGGGTAGTCGGCGATCACCCAGGTGGCGAATTCGCGCCACTGACCGGCGGCGGCCTGGTGGGCGGGGTGCTCGATGTAGCGCTTCAGCGCGTCCTGGTCGGCGACCGCGGAGTTGATGGCGAAGTCGTAGGCGATCGGCCGGTCCGTGATGTTCCAGGCGCACTCCCAGAACTCCAGCTCGGGGATCTGCCCCTCCAGCTCCCGGAAGGCCTTCGCCCCGGCCACGGCCCGCGGGTCGTCCCGCTCGACACCGTCGTTGAGCTTGAACAGGACCAGATGGCGGATCACGGCCCACTCCTCTTATTTGATGAGCTCGGACATGAACTCGCCGACGCCCTGTGCGGCACTCGCAATGCCCTCGAACCCTACCTGTACGAGGTCGGCCGCGCGGGCTGGGGACGTGATGATCGTGTACAGCACGAAGCCGACTATCACGTAGAGAGCTATCTTCTTCGCTTGCGCCATCAGCCCCTGCCTCCCCTTCGGCCGCCTGTGTCGATCCCCTGCGCAGTCGGGTGATTCTATCCGTACGTATGGCCGGATCCCTTGGAGCACCGCAGCCCCTCACATCACCTTTAGGGACCAAGGACCCACCGATCGAGGTCCTTCGCCCGCCCGCCCGGACCCCGCGAAGGAGCAGGATGGACAGTGAGCCCGGCGGATGAGGCAGGAATCCGAAGGGCGAGGAACGGCCCTCACTGTGGGGCCCTCCCAGCGGTCCATCCCCCCCCCCCGGACCGCACCGAGGGCTTGAGGTCCGTCCCCACCGGGGGAAGCGGCTTGTCCCCCCGATGCCGCTTCCCCCGACCTGCGTCTTCCCTCGACCTGCGTCTTCCGCCGACCTGCGTCTTCCGCCTCTGCGGCGAACACCTCTGAGCCCCGCCCCCGCACTTCGCCGGGGCGGGGCTCACTCCGTGCTGTCGGCCGGTACGCCGCGGGCGGCGTAGTACGCGCGGAGGGCGGCTTCGGCGCCGGAGCCCAGGGCGGTCTGGATGCGCTGGTAGCGGGCGGACCGGAGGTCGCCCGCGACGATGAGGCGAGGGTGCTGGGCGGTTGGCGGGCAGTATCCGGACGAGACGGGGCGGAGGTCGCCCGGTGGGGGTGCGGGGGCGTTGCCGATGCTCAGGTAGGTGGCGTCGGCCGTGAGGTGGTGGGGAGTGCCCCGGCGGTCCCGGGTCTCGGCCGTCGCCGGCGCGTGCAGGGTCAGATGGGTCACGGGGTGCAGGGCGACCCGGGGGTCGTCCCGGATCTCCTCGACCTTGTAGTCGTCGCTTGCCGGGTACGCGACCAGCAGGCGGGTGCGCGTGTCCGGGTGGGCGCGCAGGAACGTGCCGATCGGACGGTCGCCGCCCAGGACGAGGAGGGTGCGGCCTTCGGCGTCCTCCGGCCCGGCCCGCCAGAGCGGGGGGAACGGGGAATCGCAGGACGTGGTGATCCAGGAGACGGCACGGGGCTGGACCGGGCCCACTCCGGTGGCGACGACCGCGTGCGGGGCGGTCAAGCGCCGACCGCTGTCGAGGGTGGCGGCCACGTGGTCGTCGTGGGCGCGCAACTCGGTGACACGGCGGCCGAGTTCGAGGCGGCAGAGCGGGGTGTCGATCAGTTCCCGGGTGATGGCGGTGGCCAGGGTGGTGCCATCGGTGTGGCCGCCCATGACGTTGTTCAGGGCCGGGATGCGGTACAGGTTGCGGCAGAGGGCGTCCGGCTCGATCAGGACCGAGCGCATGCCCACGCTCGCGGCCGTACGGGCCGCCGCGCAGCCGGCCGGGCCTCCGCCCACGACGAGGAGATCGGTGCCGAAAGGGGCGGCGGAGGTGCGGGGCGGCGTGGGCATGGGGGTATTCCAGCACCCCTGGGCACGCCGGGAGAGAGAAACCCGAAGGGCCCGACGCGATGCGTCGGGCCCTTCACAAGAGCGGTAGCGGAGGGATTTGAACCCTCGGTGAGTTTCCCCACACTCGCTTTCGAGGCGAGCTCCTTCGGCCGCTCGGACACGCTACCGAGAGAGAGCTTAGACCATCGTGCGCCGGGAGAAGAAATCGGTTCTCAGTGGGTACGGAAGAAGGCCGTCAGGAGGCTCGCGCACTCCGGTTCCAGGACGCCCTGGACGACCTCCGGGCGGTGGTTGAGGCGGCGGTCGCGTACGAGGTCCCAGAGGGAGCCGGCCGCGCCCGCCTTCTCGTCCCGGGCGCCGTAGACCACCCGGTCCACCCGGGACTGGACCAGGGCGCCCGCGCACATCGTGCAGGGTTCCAGGGTGACGACCAGGGTGCATCCGGTGAGGCGCCACCGGCCGAGGGACGCGGAGGCCCGGCGCAGGGCGAGAACCTCGGCGTGCGCGGTCGGGTCGCCGGTCGCCTCGCGTTCGTTGTGGCCCGTGGCGAGCAGGGCGCCGTCCGGTCCGAGGACGACGGCGCCGACCGGCACATCGCCGGCCCGCGCCGCCAGATCGGCCTCGGCCAGGGCGCGGCGCATGTGCGCCCGCCACGGGTCTCTCACGGGGTCGTGCAGGTCGTGCGGGTGGTTCGGGGCGTACGGATCGTTCGGGTGCGCCGCCGGGGCCCGGGTCTGCGGCTTCGGCGGTACCGGTGGTTCGCTCACCCGCGGACCTTAACGGACGGTCTCCTGGACCTCGGCCGCGCCCAGCGCGTCCTCGATCTCTGCCAGCGCGTCCGTACGCAGCATCAGCAGCTCGGCCTCGGGGAGCCCGAGATCGGCCAGGATGAGGGTGTCGCCGAGCGGGCCCGCCGGTACGGCGTCGGCGCCGAATCCGTCGTCGTCCGGGTCGTCGGAGTCGGTGTCGGAGGTGAGGTCGGAGGTGGTGTCGGAATGGTTGTCGGGGGTCGGGTCCGGGGCGCCGTCCTCCGTGCCGTCGAGGCCGACGAGCTCTTCGAGGGCGGCGATCGTGTCCTCGGCCCCGGGTTCACGGCCGAGCAGTTCGTCGGTGAGCAGGATCTCCCCGTACGAGGAACGGGCGGCGGCGGTGGCGTCCGAGACGAAGATCCGGGGGTCGTCCTCACCATCCACCCGGACGACGCCGAACCAGGCGTCCTCCTGCTCGATGAAGACGAGCACCGTGTCCTCGTCCACCGAGGCGTCGCGGGCCAGATCAGTCAGGTCGGACAGGGTCTCCACATCGTCGAGTTCCGTGTCGCTCGCTTCCCACCCGTCTTCGGTGCGCGCGAGCAGTGCGGCGAAGTACACCGTGACTCTCCCACTGGTCATAGGGGTGTCGGTCCGGCGGGAGGGCATCCGGTGGCCCGGCTGTCCTGAGTCCCGCCCTATCGGAATCGTGGCAGAAACTAGGCCCTCGGGAGAGGAGTTCGGCCGTTGCGTCGGCCATCAGTTCTCCTGGACGCGGCCAGCAGAGGGACCCCGGGCCGCGTGTACCCGGCGGTCGGACCCGGCGTGCGGCCGGGCACGGCTACCAGCGGAAGGTGCGCATGCGCATCGCCTGACGCATCCGGGCCGCCCGCGCACGCCGGGGCTGGACCCGGTCGCGGAGCGCCTTCGCCTCGTGGAGCTCGCGCAGGAACTGGGCGCGTCGCCGGCGCCGGGACGCGTCGCTCTCCCCCGGGTCCTGGAGACTTTCCGGGTCCTGAAGACTTTCCGGATCCTGGAGACCCTCCGGATCCTGGTGGCTCTGTGAGTCCTGCCGGGCCCGGAGGCCCTGCGGTTCCGGCGATTCCTGCCCGTCCCGCGCACCGTGCGCGTCCGGCTGGTTCCGCTTCCGCTTCCGCTTCTCGCCGTCCGGCATCGACTCATCACCCCAAGGCTGGGTCCGTATGCCCCCACCTTCCCCCCGAACATGCGGTTGATGCCAGCGCACGGGTGCGGGAGGCCCGGTTACTGTTGAACCCATGCGGATCCACGTCGTCGACCACCCACTGGTCGCGCACAAACTCACCACCCTGCGCGACAGGCGCACCGACTCCCCGACGTTCCGGCGCCTCGCCGACGAGCTGGTCACCCTGCTCGCCTACGAAGCGACCCGGGACGTGCGCACCGAACAAGTCGACATCCAGACCCCGGTCACGGCCACGACCGGCGTGAAACTGTCGTACCCGCGGCCCCTGGTCGTGCCGATCCTGCGGGCCGGCCTCGGCATGCTCGACGGCATGGTGCGGCTGCTGCCCACCGCCGAGGTCGGTTTCCTGGGCATGATCCGCAACGAGGAGACGCTCAAGGCGGAGACGTACGCCACCCGGATGCCGGAGGACCTCTCCGGCCGTCAGGTGTATGTCCTGGACCCGATGCTGGCCACCGGCGGCACGCTGGTCGCGGCCATCCGCGAGCTGATCGACCGCGGCGCGGACGATGTCACCGCGGTCGTGCTGCTCGCGGCGCCGGAGGGCGTCGAGGTCATGGAGCGCGAGCTGGCCGGCACGCCGGTGACGGTGGTCACCGCCTCGGTCGACGAGCGGCTCAACGAGAACGGCTACATCGTGCCGGGCCTCGGTGACGCGGGCGACCGGATGTACGGCACGGTCGACTAGGAACCCCTGTCCCGAGTGCGGCTGCCGGTACGTGACCGGCAGCCGTCAGCAGGACGGGGCGGGCGCCGGCTTCGTCAGCTCGGCGAGGGCCGCGGCCGCTGCCGCGGGCGTGTCGAACGCCGTGAACTTCTTGCCGAGGATCAGATCGACGTCCGCCGTCCGGCGGGCGTCGGTCTTCGGCATGGCGCCGTGCAGCTGCGTGCCGAGCACCGGGAACGAGCCGTTGGTCGCCGAAGGGGCGCCCAGCAGCACACCCGGTCCGGGGACCTTCTTGTCGTACGCGGCCGGGGCGTTGCCCACCTTGCCGATGGTGAAACCGCGCTTCTCCAGCTCGTCGGCGGCCTTCTTGGCGAGGCCGCCGCGCGTCGTCGCGTTGTAGACGTTGACGGTGATCTTCTTGGGCGTCGGCAGCGCCTTCACGGGGGCCGCGGCGCCGGACGGCCCGGTGGACGGGCAGTCCGTCTTGTGGTCCGCGGCGTCGGTCTTCCGGTCACCGCCGGTGAAGACGTCGATGAGCTGCATCGTGCCCCAGCCGGCCAGCCCGAGGGCGACCACGGAGGCGGTGGCAGCGAGGACGAGTTTGCCGCGGCGCCGGGGACGGCGCATCCGTGGGTACGTGTTGCCCGTGATGCGGTACTTTCCGCCCATGCCGGGGGGAGTGAGCATGCTCATGGGCGCAGCGTAGTGCGGCCCGCTGATGATGCCTACTAAATGATCAACGGATCGCACCCGTCCGAGTGCGAATGCACCCGAACGAACCCCGGGGCGGCCCGCGGGCCGTACAGGGGCCCGTCCGCCCCCGGAGCCGCCGGGGCGGTGAGGCTGCCGGGGCCGTGGGGAGCGGGGCGCCGCTTCGTCAGCCGAGTTCGAGCACCCGGGCGTGCAGGACCTGGCGCTGTTGAAGCGCGGCGCGGACCGCGCGGTGCAGTCCGTCCTCCAGGTAGAGGTCGCCCTGCCACTTCACGACGTGCGCGAACAGGTCTCCGTAGAACGTCGAATCCTCGGCGAGGAGGGTTTCGAGGTCCAGGTTGCCCTTGGTGGTCACCAGCTGATCGAGGCGGACCGGGCGCGGCGCGACGTCCGCCCACTGCCGGGTGCTTTCCCGGCCGTGGTCGGGATAAGGCCGCCCATTTCCGATGCGCTTGAAGATCACACGGAAAGCCTACCGGGCAAGAGCCTCCGGGCGCAGCCATGGCGCCGGACTGCGATGCTGGCGAGAACGCCACAAAAGCAGGCATTCCGGAATGGGGCCCTGATGAGCGACAGCGACGGCGCGGGCGGTGGCACGGCCAACGGCACGGGGCCGGTTGCCGGTTTCGGGGCTGGTCCGGGGGGCGACGAGGGGGTGGGCGACGGCATTTCGCCGGGCGCGGGCGGGGGTGCCGGCACAGGCGCGGGCGAAAGGGTGGGTGAACGCGCGGGTCCGGGCGTGCCGCGGGGCGGGAGCGCGGGCGTACGGGATGCGGGCGCCGGTTCCGGGGCCGGTCCGGGCGCGGGAGCGGGAACGGGTGGTGGCGCGGAGGGCGGTGCGGGAGCGGGCAGTGGCGCGGAGGGTGATGCGGAGGGTGGTGCGGTGCCGGGTGCGGACCGTGGCGTACTGCCGGAGCCGGCGCGGAGCATCGCCGCCGGGTACGCCGTCGCCGGGGACGCGCTCGAACTGGGCGCGCTGCTGTGGGACGGGGCCTGTCTGCCGGGTGCGCCGATCCGGATCCCCCTGGCGATGCTCAACCGGCACGGGCTCGTCGCGGGCGCCACCGGGACCGGCAAGACCAAGACGCTCCAACTGGTCGCCGAGCAGCTCTCGGCCGCGGGCGTCCCCGTCTTCCTCGCCGACATCAAGGGCGACGTCTCGGGCATCGCCGCCCCGGGCGTACCGGGCGGGAAGACCGAGGGGCGGGCCCGGCAGGTGGGGCAGGAGTGGCGGCCGGAGGGCTTCCCCTGCGCGTTCTACGCGCTCGGCGGCATCGGCCCCGGCATCCCGCTGCGGGCCACGGTCACGAGCTTCGGCCCCGTGCTCCTGTCCAAGGTGCTCCAGCTCAACCGGACGCAGGAGCAGTCGCTCGGCCTGATCTTCCATTACGCCGACGCCAAGGGGCTGGAGTTGGTGGACCTCAAGGATCTCCGGGCGGTGGTCGCTTTTCTCGTATCGGACACCGGGAAGTCCGAGCTCAGGGAGATCGGCGGACTTTCCACGTCCACCGCGGGGGTGATCCTGCGGGCGGTCACCGTCTTCGAACAACAGGGCGCCGGTGATTTTTTCGGTGAACCGGAATTCGATACGGCGGAGTTCCTGCGGCGGGCGCCGGACGGGCGGGGGATCGTCTCGGTGCTCGAATTGGCGGCGGTGCGGGACAAGCCGCAGCTCTTCTCCACCTTTCTGATGTGGCTGCTTGCCGATCTCTTCCATGATCTGCCGGAAGTCGGCGATCTCGACCGGCCGAAGCTGGTCTTCTTCTTCGACGAGGCACATCTGCTCTTCGACGGGGCCTCGAAGGCGTTTCTGGAATCGATCACCCAGACCGTGCGGCTGATCCGTTCCAAGGGCGTGGGCATCTTCTTCGTCACGCAGACACCGAGCGATGTGCCCGCCGAGGTGCTCGCGCAGCTCGGGAACCGGGTGCAGCACGCGCTGCGGGCCTTCACCCCGGACGACGCGAAGGCGCTGAGGGCGACCGTGAGGACCTTCCCGAACTCGCCGTACGACCTGGAGGAGTTGCTGACAGGGCTGGGCATCGGCGAGGCCGTGGTCACGGTGCTGAGCGAGAACGGCGCGCCGACGCCGGTCGCCGCGGTCCGGCTGCGGGCGCCGAGGTCGCTGATGGGGCCGTACCCGGCGGCGGCACTGGACGCGGAGGTGCGGGCCTCGCCGCTGTACGGGCGGTACGCGCAGGCGGTGGACCGGGAGTCGGCGTACGAGAAGCTGAGCGCCGCGGGCCGCCCGGAGGAGGAGCGCCCGGAGGATGAGCGGCCTGTGGAGACCAGGACGCGGGCGAAGTCGGAGAAGGACGACGCCTCACTGGTCGAGCAGGTGGTGTCGAGCGGGATGTTCCGGTCGCTGGCCCGGTCCGTGGGGACTCAGCTGGGGCGGGAGATCTCGCGGTCGCTCTTCGGGACGGCCCGGCGCAGGCGGTAGCCGCGGCCGTGCTGGCGGGCGCGGTCGTTACTGTTCGGCGGCGCGTTTGTCCGCTTTGGCCGCCTGCTTGAGGTGCTGCTTGTACGCGCGTACCTCGGCGAGCGACTCCGGGCCCGTGATGTCGGCGACCGAGCGGTGCGATCCGGCCTCGCCGTACGGTCCCGCCGCCTCCCGCCAGCCCTTCGGCCGTACGCCGAACTGCTTGCCCAGGAGCGCCAGGAAGATCTGCGCCTTCTGGGCGCCGAAGCCGGGCAGCGCGTTCAGCCGTTTCCGCAGGTCGGCCCCGTCGGACGCGCCGGTCCACACCGCGCTCGCGTCGCCGTCGTACTCCGCGACCAGGTACTGGCACAGCTGCTGGACCCGCTTGGCCATGGAACCGGGGTAGCGGTGCAGGGCGGGCTTCGTGGTGAAGAGCTCGGCGAACGCCTCCGGCTCGTACGCGGCGATCTCGTGGGCGTCCAGATCGTCGCCGCCCATCCGCCGCGCCAGGGAGTACGGGCCGCTGAAGGCCCACTCCATCGGCACCTGCTGGTCCAGCAGCATGCCCACCAGGGCGGCGAGCGGGCTGCGGGCCAGGAGCTCGTCGGCCTCCGGCTCCTGGGCGATCCGCAGGGTGACGGGCGGCCGGTCCTTGTCGCTCTTGGTCATGCCCCGATCATCGCGACGGTGGTGCGGCCCGGCCACTTCACCGGGGGCGGGTGCGCCCGTTTGCCGTACGGCGGGCGCGAGGGGCACGGGCGGCGGTGCGGGGCCCGGCGGTGTACGGGCGGGGCCCGCTGCCCGAACGGGCAGGACCGGGTGCCCCCGGCCGGCGGGGTCCGGGCTGGACGGGGCACGGGCGGCGTCGTGATGGTGGAACGGTGAGGCCATCATGACGCGCCCCCGACCGGGACGCGGGCAGGGGAGATGACGATGCACGCACAGGAATGGGACCAGGAGCACGACCACGCCGGGCACCACGACCACGACCACGACGGGTCCGCGCACGCCGCGCGGACTTCCGAGGTGCGGGAGCCGGCCGACACCGGGCAGCTGTACCGCGCGGCGGCCGCAGGGCGGCCCGATGTGGTCGGCGTCGGCGGCATGGGCGTGCTGCAGCGGGCGGCCGGCAACAGCGCCGTCAGGGCGATGCTCCAGCGCAAGGAGGAGCGCAACGGCGAGGAGGAGCGCTCCCCCGTGCACGATGTGGTCTCGTCGGGCGGCGGGGCGCCGCTGGACACCGACACCCGGACCGACATGGAGGCCCGGATGGGGGCGGACTTCTCCGACGTGCGCGTCCACACCGACTCCGCCGCCCACGAGTCCGCGAAGGGCGTCGGCGCGCACGCGTACACGGTCGGCAGCAACGTGGTCTTCCAGCGGGACGCCTACGACCCGTCCTCGCCGCAGGGCCGCACCACCCTGGCCCATGAGCTGACCCACGTGATCCAGCAGCGCAACGGCCCGGTGGACGGTACGGAGGCGGCGGGCGGCATCCGGGTCAGCGACCCGTCCGACCGGTTCGAGCGCGAGGCCGTCGCCAACGCGGACCGGGTGCTCGCGGACCCGGCCCCGACGGCCGCGGCGGAGGCCCCGGCACCCGCACCCGCACCCGCGCCGGCGTCGGCCGCCGGCCCGGCGGCGGTGCAGCGGGCCGCGACGGAGGACGAGGACGAGCAGCCGGCCGATGTGCAGGGCTCCTTCGTGCAGCGGGCGAAGGAGGGCGGCGAGGAGGAGGAAGAGGCCCCGGCCGAGTGAGCCGGAGCCTCTTGCCGCGCCCGGTGGGGGCCGTCGGCTCGTCGTGCGTGCCGGACCGTCGGTTCGCTTGGTCCGTCAGTCCGTCAGTCCGTCAGTCCGTCAGCCCGCCAGCCCGCCAGCCCGTGCGTGCGCCACCCCGTGCGTGCGCCAGCCCGTGCGGCCGCCAGCCCGTGCGTCCGCCAGTCCGTCCGTGCGTGCGTGCGTCAGTCCGTCGCGTTCGTCTTCATCGTGCCGCCCAGGAACATCGACTCCGCACACCGTGAGGGCGTCGGCGCGTTCACCGGCTTGCCGACCTTCCGGCAGTCGACGGTCAACGTGACCTTGCCGCCGGCGGGCACCATGATCGGCGTGACGAAGTGGTAGTCGGAGTCCCGGAAGTTCTCCAGCGCCAACCGGAACAACGGCGCGTCCCGCCCCGAGGAGACCTCCAGCGTCCCCCCGTCGCCCTGCGGGTTCTGGACCACGATGTCGGTCAGCTGGAACGTGTGCCCGCTGGGCACCTGGAGCGCGGTGGACGTGTTCGAACCGCCGCCCACCGAGTCCTTGACCTGCACCTGGGCGCTGGTCGGGGTGGTGACTCCCGGGTCGGAGGAGTCGCCGGAACTCGGTGAGGGGCTCGGTTTCGGCGAGCCCCCGTTCGCCCCGGAGGAGTCGCCGCCGCCCGAGGCGCCCGCCGTGCCGCCCTTCTCGGGGGCCTTGCTCTTGTCGGCCGCGGCGGCGGACCGTACCGCGTCCGGGGTGATCGCCTCCCTCGCCGCCGACTTCACGGCCGGGCGCAGCAGTGCGTACCAGAGCCCCACCAGCGCGATCAGCAGGACGGCCGCCAGGATCAGGGCCCGGGGCAGCCAGCGCGGCAGGATCGGCTCCTGCTGGTAGGTGCCGTCCACGACGACCGGCGCGACCGGGGCGCCCTCGCCCACCTCCGGGGTGGCCAGGAGCTGGAAGGAGTGCGTGAGGGGGATGCCGCGCCACACGCGCTTGACCGGGCGGATCCGTACCTTGCCGAACTCCGCCCGGCCCGGCTCGATCCGCAGGGAGTCCGCCGCGAACGAGACCCGCGCCCGTTCCGTACCCGGCCGGGAGCCCAGCCGTACGGTCAGCGGGGCGTTGCCCCGGTTGTCGACGGCGAGCTGATGCCGTCCGCTCCAGGCACCGTGCGAGCTGCGCGGCACCAGTTCGGCGGTCGTCTCGACGAAGGGCAGTACGGTCACCTTCCCCTCGGGCACCACCGTGTCGCCCTGCTCGCTGGTGGGCACCACCCGGATTCCGAAGGCGGTCTCCCCCGCGGGCACGGTCGAGTCCCGGGGCGGGCGCAGCCTGAGGGAGACGGTCTGCGTGTCGCCGGGATACAGCGAGAGCGTGGCCGGCTCGACCGTCGACCAGGCGGCACAGGCACCGAGCACCTCGAAGCGGTACTCCTCGACGGTGCTGCCGGAGTTGAGGATCCGCAGGGGGAGGGCCGTCTCCTCGCCCGGTGCGGCCGTGACGGATGCCTCGTCGAGGCTTGCCGTGAGACTCATAGGGCGCACCGTAGGTTCGGCACTGATCGTCGGCATCGGCCGTGGAGGAACACATCCGGGCAGATTCCGTGCCCGGATCGGCTTTTTTGTTTCCCTCTAAGGAAACCCGGGCATCTTTTGACCGCCTCAGGCGAATGAGGCAGACGAAACAGCCGTGTTGGTTGTGTTCGACGTGATGCCATCGGCTGTTGCCCAGGGGGAGCATTGCCATGGATCGCACCACTGTCGCATTAAGGGCCCAGGACCCGATCTCTCAGGCGGGTGTGGCCAGCCAATTACGGACGCGGCCCGAAGTCAGTGTGGTGGAGTGGGGGGAAGGGGAGGCCTCTCCGCAGATCGTGATCGTCGTCGTGGACACGGTCGACGAAGTGGTGCTGACGATGCTGCGGCACATTCAGCGCACCAGCACTTCGCGCACGGTTCTGGTGACCACGGACATCGACGAACAGAAACTGGTGAGTGCCGCGGAGTGCGGTGTCGCCGGGGTGGTCAGGCGTTCCGAGTCGACGCCGGAGCATCTGGTGCAGGTGATCGGCACGGTGGCGCGGGGCGAGGGGCATCTCCCGTCCGACCTGCTGGGCCGTCTGCTGGAGGAGGTGGGCCGTCTCCAGGGTCAGGTGCTCGGCCCGCGCGGGCTGCACTTCACGGGGCTCGCGGCGCGGGAGGTGGATGTGCTGCGGCTCGTCGCGGAGGGATACGACACCGCGGACATCGCCACGAAGCTCTCGTACTCCGAGCGCACCATCAAGAACGTGCTGCACTCGGTGATGACCCGGCTGCAACTGCGCAACCGCTCGCACGCGGTGGCGTACGCGATGCGGCAGGGGCTGATCTGAGCCGCTCGCTCCGCGGGGTCCCGCTGCCCTTTCGGGCAGCGGGGGCTTCCCGGGGGTGTGACTTCCGTACCGCTGCGCGTGCGCCGTCCGCGCGGGACCCTGACGCCCGGTGTGCCGATCGACATCCGGCGGGCCGGGCCGGGTCGGGCGAGAACGGGGGAGGCTTCCGTGCGCTGGTTGCAGCCGCTTCGGCGGACGTCACGGTCACGGCCGGGCGGGAGGCCGGGTGGGAGGCCGGTTGGTCGGGCGTCCGGGCCGCGTCGGACTCTTGCCGCACTCCGGATCCCGGCGCTCGCGCTGCTGCTCGTGGCCACCGGTGTCGCGCCCGGTTCGGCCGTCACGACCGGGGCACCACCGGTGGCCTCGGTGCCCGAATCCTCGGTCACGCCCGCCGAGTTCACCGACGCGGTGGACCCGGGCGGATCCACGGGTGTGGACAAGCAGGTGCGTACGCCGGTGATCCCGCCGCGGCCGGACGTGATCCTGCTGGTGGACGGCACCCGCAGCATGGAAACGCCGATCCAGCGGGTGAAGGAGCGCATCCCCGAGATCACCGAGGCGATCCGCGGCGAGCAGCGGGATTCCCGTTTCGCCGTGGCCACCTTCGGCGACGAATGGGCGGACCCTCCCGAGGCCGGATTCAAGGTGCTCCAGGGGCTGACGTACGACCTGGGCGAGGTGCAGACGGGCGTCAACCAGCTCAAGGCCAACTTGGGCACCGACAGCAAGGGCCCCGCCGAGGACTGGCTCTACGCCTTGTGGAAGCTGGCCAACGGCGGTGACGGGAAGACCGTGTTCCGCCCCGACTCCAGCCCGGTCGTCGTGTTGGTCGGCGACGCGTCCAGCCACGAGCCCAGCAACTACAAATGGAGCTTCAGCGACGCCGAGACCGCCCTCCAGGACGCGGGGGCGCGACTGATCGCGGTCGGCCTGAACAGCACGCTGGGCGACACTCTCAACGGCAACGGCCGGATACCCGGTTACGAAGGCGATCCGACGCACGATCCGGAACAGGCCCGGCGGATGGTGGCCGCCACCAACGGCCGGATGGTCGACGACATCGAGGGCGACGGTGTCGTCGACGCCATCATCGATGGCTTCCGCAACCTCCCCACCAACGTGGGCTACCGCCTGGACAACTGCGATCCGCATCTGTCCGTCAGCCTCGACCCGCCCACCCAGCAGCTCATCAGCGGCGAGACCGCGCACTTCGCGGAGAACATCGACGTCTCCGCCGACGCGCCCCAGGGCACCCGGCTGAGCTGCACCGTCCAGTTCCTGATGGGCACCCAGATCCCGGGCGCGGAGGCGATCGGGCCCGCCGCGGCCGCCGACCCGGACTTCCAGGAGCAGATCTACATCGATGTGAACGACATCGACGCGCCCGTCGTCACCGTGGACGATCTGACCGTCCGCGCCAAGGGCAAGGACGGCGCGGACGTCACGTACACCGCCACCGCCGAGGACGCCACCGACGGCACGCTCCCGGTGAGCTGCACGCCCGCCTCCGGTTCGCTCTTCCCGGTCGGCGTCACGACCGTGACCTGCACGGCGACCGACTCGGCGGGCAACACGGGGACGGACACCGCGCAGATCGAGGTCCTGGAACCCCCCGTCCCGCCATCGGCGGACGTGTCGGTGCGGGTGGACGTCAGCCCCGACCGCACGTACACCGGACGCCAGGCCCACACCCGCTTCGTCATCACCAACGCGGGCCCGGACCCGGCGACGGGTGTGGTCCTCGGCACCACCTGGCCGAAGACCGCCGAGGCGGGGGACCGCACCCTGCCCGCCTCGACCCGCTGCACGGCGGCGAAACCCTGCACCGTGCCGCCCGGCGGCCGGATCGAGGTGACCCAGAACGCGACGTACCGGGCCGCGGTCACCGGGAACGTACGGGCCACCGTGCGCGGCACACTGCCGGACCGCCGCACGGCCAACAACCAGGACACCGACCGGCTGCGCGTCCTGAAGCCCTCGCTGACCGTCACCCCGCAGGTCGCCAAGCCGGGGCAGCCGGTGCTGGCTCGCGGCAAGGACTACCCGCCGGGCGCGACGGTACGTTTCACGTGGAACATCGGCATCACGTCCGACGGAGCCACCGCCAGGGTGGGCCGCGACGGCACCTTCGAGATACAGGTCCTGGTCCTGCGCAAGGACAGGCTGGGGCCGCGCATCCTGCGGGCTGACTCGCGCGATCTCGCCCGGCTCCAGAAACCGGTCCTGGTGGTGCAGCGCAATCTCCAGCCGCCGGACTTCGCGGGGCGCGCATGAGTGCTGACGGGTCCTACGAGTCGCGGATGCGGATGCGGATGTGTATGCGTGCCGCTGGGCTCCGCGGGTCGCTCATGCGGGCCGACGACCATACGGGGGTGGCCGGGTGATCCACGAGGTCGACGACGTACTGCGGGCCCTGATCAGGGCGGAGGTGCTCGGCGGCGGCCAGATCGCGGTGGTCTTCGACGCCCCGACGCGGGAGTGGGCGGCGAAGGTCAACGCGCCGATGGTCAACCTGTACCTCTACGACATCCGCGAGGACATGCGCAGACGTGAGCGCGGTCTGCACAACGACTACGACGAGCGGGGCACGATCATCGCGCGCCGCCGCCCGCCCCGCTTCTTCAAGCTGTCGTACCTGATCACGGCGTGGACCAAGCGCCCGGAGGACGAACACCGGCTGCTCTCGTCCCTGCTGGGCTGCCTGCTGCGGTACGAGGCGCTGCCACCGGACCGGATGGCGGGCACCCTGGCGGAGATCGGGGCGCCGGTGCCGATGTCGATCGCGCTGCCTCCCCCGGAGGACCGCTCGTTCGCGGACGTGTGGAGCGCGCTGGGCGGGGAGCTGAAGCCCTCGCTCGACCTGGTCGTCAGCGTGCCGGTGACCGCGTCGCCGAGTTACGCGGTCGGGCCGCCGGTGGGCGACGAGGGGCTGGAGGCCCGGTTCGGGGACGTACCCGGGCGCACCGAACCCGTTTCGGAGCCGATGCCGGGGCGCGGCGGGCTTCCGGTGTACGGGGGCCGCCCGGGGCGGCCGGCGCGTCCGGACGGGGACCTCGCCGCGTCCCGACCCGCCGACGGGGAGCGACGACGCGGCCTGTCCCTCCGCATCACGGAGACCCGGAGGGCGGGGAGCGGGCGCGCCGGTACGGGGAGCGCGGGGGCGGGAGCTTCGGGAACAGGGACCTCGGGAACGGGGAGTACGGGAACGGGGAGTACGGGAACGGGGACTACGGAGGACGGGGCTGAATGACCACCGCGGGTGATCCGAACCTGCGCCATCTCCTCGCCCGCGCGGTGGCCGTGGAGCAGCGCATCCGACGGGCCGTCGAGGCCAGGCAGCTCACCGATCCGGACCCGGACGACGGCTTCCGCGGGCTCTACCTCACGGACGAGAACATCGCCCGGCTGCTGGACGAGAGCGAGGCCCGCGCCTTCCCGGACCCCGCACCCGATCCCGTACCCGACCCCGCGCTCCCCGTCACCGAAGCCCCCGCCTCCGCGCCCACGGCCGGGGCCGATCCGGGTGGGGGGCAGGCGTCCAGACTGACGTCGCTGGCCGCCGAGTTCGGCCTGACGGACCTCGACATCGAGATCCTGCTCATCACGCTCGTACCCGATCTCGACGACCGGTTCGAGGCGTTCTACGGCTACCTCAACGACGACGTCACCCGCCGCCGCCCCTCCATCGGACTGGCCCTGGGGCTGTGCGGGCTGTCCCCCGCCGACCAGGAGGCGCGCGGCCGGCTCGCGGCCCGTGCCCCGCTCCGCGAGGGCCGCCTGCTGCTGGTCGAGGACCTGGACCGGCCGTTCCTGAGCCGGGCGCTGCGCGTTCCCGACCGGGTGACCGCGCACCTGCTGGGCGACGACACCCCCGACCCGCGCCTCGCCGACCTCCTCGCCCCGTGGCACGCCGTACCCGGCGTCGGCGACCCGGTCCCGCTCGCCGGGGCCCTCGCCCACGGCGTCCCGCTCGCCTACCTCCGCGAGGACCAGGGCGGCGCCGGCACCGCCCTCGCGGCCTCCGCGCTGACCTGCGCGGGCCACCGGGTCCTCGGCCTGGACCTGGCCCGCCTCGCCGAGGACCCGGCCCCCGCCGAGGCCGTCCGCTCGCTGGTGCGGGAGGCCCGGCTGACCGGCGCGGGCGTGGTCGGCGCCCCGCTCGACGCGGTCTGCCGCGACCACCCGGGGCTCCTGAGGCTGCTCACCGGCACCCCGGTCCCCACGGTCCTGGTGGGCCGGGCCCCCTGGGACGCGGCCTGGTCCGCCGCCCCGCCGCTGCTCCTGCACGCCCCGCGCGTCGAACCCGCCACCAGGGCGGCCCTCTGGACCGACGCATACGACGCGCCCGTCCCCGCGGCCGTCGACGTGGACCGGCTGCTCTCCCCGTTCCTGCTCACCCCGGAACAGATCACCCGCGCCGCCCGGGGCGCCGCCCAGACCACCCACCTGGACGGCGGAACCCTCACCCCCGACCACGTACGCCAGGGCGCCCGCGCCCAGAACGCGGCGGGCCTGGACCGGCTGGCCCGCCGCATCGAACCCGCCGTCGGCTGGAACGACCTGGTGCTCCCGCCCGACACCCACGCCCAGCTCCGCGAGCTCACCGCCCGCGCCCGGCACCGCGACCGGGTCCTGGGGGAGTGGGGCATGCGCCCCGGTGGCGGCCGGGGCCGCGGCGTCTCGGCGCTCTTCGCGGGCGACTCCGGCACCGGCAAGACGATGTCGGCCGAGGTCATCGCCGCCGATCTGGGCCTGGACCTCTACACGGTCGACCTCGCGACGGTCATCGACAAGTACGTGGGCGAGACGGAGAAGAACCTGGAGCGGATCTTCTCCGAGGCGGCGGGCGTGAACGGCGTCCTCCTCTTCGACGAGGCGGACGCGATCTTCGGCAAGCGCTCGGACGTGAAGGACGCCCATGACCGCTACGCGAACGTCGAGAGCGCGTACCTCCTCCAGCGCATGGAGTCCTTCGACGGCCTGGCCATCCTCGCCACCAACCTCCGGGCCAATCTGGACGACGCCTTCACCCGCCGCCTGGACCTCGTCATCGACTTCCCGGTCCCGGACCCGGAGCAGCGCCAGGTCCTCTGGGAACGCTGCCTGGGCCCCGTACTGCCCCGTGGCACGGACCTGGACCTCGCGTTCTGCGCGGAGAACTTCGAGCTGGCGGGCGGCAACATCCGCTCGATCGCGGTGACCGCCGCGTACCTGGCCGCGGACACCGGCGAACCCGTGACGATGCCGACGCTGATCCACGCCGTCCAGCGCGAGTACCAGAAGCTGGGCCGGCTGACCCTGGCGTCGGAGTTCGGCCCGTACCTGGAGCTGCTGGCCTGAGCACCGGCCGACGCGGGCCCTATTGCGCGGGTGCGGAGTTGGCGCGACCGTGGTCCGGAACCGGTGAACCGTTCCTCCGTACCCACGTACGCGTATCCGTACTGCCATGGGAGTCAGCGTGACCGCACTGCCCGTTCCGCCCCACGAGTTGCCTCATGAGCTGCACGGCGAAGGCCCGCACAAGGTGATCGCGGTGCACGGCTGGCTCGCCGACCGTTCCGCGTACGCCCCCGTGCTCCCCGACCTCGACCTCGCCTCGTTCACGTACGCGGTGGTGGACCTGCGCGGATACGGCGAGGCCCGCGACGCGGACGGTACGTACACCACGGGCGAGGGGGCCGGGGACGTGCTCGCGCTGGCCGACCGGCTCGGCTGGGCGCGGTTCTCGCTGATCGGCCACTCGATGGGCGGATCGGTCGTCCAGCGGGTGCTGGCCGACGCACCGGAGCGGGTGCGGAGGATGGCCGGGGTCTCGCCGGTCCCCGCCTCCGGGCTGCCGCTGCCGCCCGAGCAGTGGGAGCTGTTCGCCGGGGCGGCCGACACCCCGGCCAACCGCCGAGCCATCCTCGACACCACCACCGGCGGCCGCCGCCCGGCCGCCTGGCTGGACCGGATGGTGCGCCGCTCGGTGGAGTGCAGCGACGCGAAGGCGTTCCGGGCCTGGCTGGACTCCTGGGCGGGCGAGGACTTCCACGACCGGATCGAGGGCTCGCCGGTACCGGCCCTCGCGGTGGCGGGTGCCCTGGACCCGGCCCTGTCCGCGGAACTGCAACGCGGCACCTGGATGCGCTGGTACCCGAACGCCGAGCTCGTGGAACTGCCGGGGTGCGGCCACTACGCGATGGACGAGACCCCGCTCGACGTGATCCGGGTGGTGGAGGACTTCCTGCGGGCGGACGCGGACGCGGACGCGTGAGTGGTTCCGTGCCCGTGACCGTCCCGCAGGTCTTCGACCCGAGGCTGTACGGGCAGGGCGTCCCGCACGACCGCTACCGCCTCCTGCGCGACCACCACCCGGTGGCGTGGCAGGAGGAGCCGGAGGTGCTCGGCTGGCCGGAGGGCCCGGGCTTCTGGGCGGTCAGCCGGCACGCGGACGTGGTACGGGTGCTGAAGGACTCCGCGACGTACTCCTCGTACCTGGGCGCCACCCAGATCCGCGACCCGGACCCGGCCGACCTGCCGTTCATCCGCCGCATGATGCTCAACCAGGACCCGCCGCACCACCGCCGCCTGCGCACCCTGGTCAGCCGCGCCTTCACCCCCAAGCGCATCGACCGCTTCGGAACGGTCGTACGTGAACGGGCCCGCGCCCTGCTCACCCGCGCGGTCGCCGAGGCGCGATCCGGGGACGGCACCTGCGACCTCGTCGCCCACGTCACCGACGAATACGCCCTGCTCAACCTCACCGACCTGCTCGGCGTACCGGACACCGACCGCGCGCTGCTCCTCCACTGGACGCGGCGCGTCATCGGCTACCAGGACCCCGACGAGTCGGGCACCCCCGTACCCGGCCCGGACGGCAAACCGCTCAACCCCCGCTCCCCGTCCGCCCTGCGCGACATGTTCGACTACGCCCACGACCTGGCCGCCCACAAGCGCCGCCACCCGGCCGACGACGTGATGACGGCCCTGGCCACGGACCCCGAACTGACCGCGCCCGAACTGGAGATGTTCTTCTTCCTCCTGGTCATCGCGGGCAACGACACGGTCCGCAGCGCGGCCCCCGGCGGCCTGAGTCTGCTGGCGGAACACCCGGACGAGTACCGCCGCCTGTGCGACGGCGAGGCGGGATACGACACCGCCGTCGACGAACTCCTCCGCCGCCACCCTCCGGTCCTCACCTTCCGCCGCACGGCCACCCAGGACACGGAGCTGGCCGGCACCCGCATCCGCGCGGGCGACAAGGTGGTCGTCCTCCACGCCTCCGCCAACCACGACGAACGCGCCTTCCCGACCCCGTTCACCCTGGACCTCACCCGCACCCCCAACCCCCACATCTCCTTCGGCGACGGCCCGCATGTCTGCTTGGGCGCGCATTTTGCGCGCCTGCAGCTGAGGGTGCTGTACGAGGAGGTGTGCAGGGTCCTTCCGTCAGGTCGGCTCCAACTGGCCTCCCCACCGGATCGGTTGGTGTCGAACTTCATCAACGGGGTGAAGGCGCTCCGAGTGCGGGTGGTTGCAGCCTGAAGGTCAGGCGACTGCCCAGGCGAGGGCCTGCCCGTCGTCACCACCACTGAGCAGAACCGAACCGTCCAGGCTGAAGGCCAGTGCCTGCACCCGACCAATGTGTTGGCGCTGGCTGCTGATTCGCTGGCCGTCCGACAGGCGAAACAGATTGATATAGCCCGACAACATTCCCATGGCGAAGTGTTCCCCATCGGGGTGGAACGCGACTGACCAGTAGTCGTCTGCCTTTCGCCCGAATATTTCGGGTCGATGTAGATTTCTTGTTCGGGTTTCCCAGACAACTGTGCTCTTTGCGTATGCGTCAATTGCGACGATGTATTTACCCTTCGGGCTGAAACTCAGCCAGCGCAAGCGCTCAGGTGCTTCAGGGAGAACACCTGCTGGACTCTTGTCGAGCAATGAAATCAGCAGGATGCTGGACTCGCCGGATCCACCGACCGCGAATTCCTGACGGTTCGGATGGAAGGCAATTATTGGGACCAGGCTGGCGTGGCTCGTTTTTCGTGACGCTGGTGGCTCCTGGCGCCAAACAATGTTCTGAGATTCCAGGTGTTGAATTTGAGTACTAGTACCGCTGGTGGCAAGAAAAGGCTCAGCGATATTCGCCCATACAACGTTTTCATTCACTGGTTCGGACTGTGAGTCATCGGTCAGATCGATGAGAGTGAGTCGCTGTGTACTGATGCCGGTCACGCCGAGAAGGCCGTTTTTCCCGCGAGTCAGTACATGGCAGGTGTCCTGTTGTGCGGAGAGCCGGGAGAGTTGTGGTACCTGCATTTGGGAAAATTCTGGAAGACTCCATCGGCTCAGTGCGGGATGCTGGCCATCAGCGGCCTGGCCGACGAAGAAGTCTCGTCCATCGGGGGCGACCGAAATGCAAGTGACCAAGGTTGGATTGGTGAGTGGTATTTTTGTGGGTGAGGGGATGATTTCCATCAGGGGATCGGCCTTTCGTTCTCGTCGAGGAGAGGGCGTCCGTCTATCCGTTTTGCGTTGGGTATCCCTCCGTCGGCTATTTCGCTGGTGAAAGAGGTGCCGAGGTCTCGCTGCTGGCCATACTGGTGACCTCCTGCCTGGAGCCTGCGGTTCCAGGATCTTGTGATGAGGCGCCAGTTATTTTTCTCGACGTTGTGATCGCGGCGAGCAGTGTCGTCCTGTTTATGCCCATCGCTCTTCCAGTGCTGTGCGAGAGGTATCGGATGGTGATCTACGTCGTACTCCGTGTTCTTTATGTGCGTCGCTTTTAGTTCTTTTTTGTCGAACAGATCCAGTGCGTTATTGGGTAACTTGTATCGCTGATCAAGATCCTCCAGGCTGGTTCGAGCTGCCGGATTATATCCATTCTTGAGGATATTCGTGACGTCCTCTACGAGTGTTTCTTTCTCTTTCTTTCTCCATGAATTCGATTTTGTTTTCCAGCCGCTGCCAAGAACGTAGAGTCTCGTCCGCACGTCGTAACCGGGCGGGAGTCGACGGGTCCCGGTTGGGGTGACGAACTGCTGCATGCTCTTGAGTTTGCTCAGTGAAATGATCTGTTTGGCGAGCATCTGTTCAAGTGGTTGATAGAGCTTCTGCTCCTTTTCTTCCAGCCACTGCTTGCTCAGCCTGTCGGCTTCAGCCTGAGTTTTGATCTTATTCTTTTCTATCCGTTTCTTTATTCGATTGGCTACCGTTTTCTCTGCCGATCTCTTATTTCTCTTCCATTTGGCTTCAGCGTCAGAGAGTTTTGCAAGGGTTGATTCAACTCCGGATATCGCTTCAAGGGCTTCCTTCCTTTCTGTTTCGGGAAGCTTTTCGGCTTCTTCCTTTACTTTCCTCATGACGGAGCGAACTTCGCCGGCAAATGCACTTGCTATTATTACTCGGAGTCCTGAATCGGTAGTTTTGGCGGTGAGTGTATGCGGCTCGCCAGACGTCATCGAGAAGGGCTTCTTTATCGAGCGAGGTAGCACTTTCGGTGGACTCCAGCTGAACTCTGCAGTCTTGCCCTCTCCTTTCTTGTTCTTGGTGTCGCCGTTCTTTCCTTTCCCTTTGAGTTTGTTCCAGAGGACTTTGCCCTTCCTGGCGATGAGGTTGATAATTTTGTCGATGGCGCGGTTGACGGGTTTGGATACGGCGTGGAAGACGGATTTGACTTTGTTGGCGAGGCCGCTGATGCCGAGGAGGGAGGCGAGGAAGCCGATCAATAACGGGATGCTGGTGGCGAGGGCTGTTTCGACCATTTTGGGGACGCCTGCTGCGCCGCCGTTGGTGATGGCGATGACGGCGTCGAGGACGGCGTTGACGAAGTCGACGATTTGGGCGCCCTGGTTCACGATGAACGTGACGATGTCGATGATGCCTTTGACGGCGCGGATGAAGGCGGAGGCGGGGTTGAGGAGGGAGATGATCCAGGTGATGCCGGCGATGAGGACGGTGGGGATGAGGTAGGTGGTGAGTTTTTCGAGGATGGTGGCTTTGAGGTCGCCTGCTTCCTGGGTGATTTCGTTGACGGCGCCGGCGGGGCCTTCGGTGGCGAGTTTCTTCGCGACGGGGACGGAGGTTTCGATGGTGGTGAGGGCTTGTTCGGGGATGCCCTTTTGGGTGATGCGGGTGCGGATGTTGGCCCAGGTGAGGCCGAGGAGGGCGCCGATGAGCTGGATGATGCCCTTGAGGTCGAAGCGTTGGGGGAGTTCGAGTCCGGCTTTGACGGCGGTGCCGAGCAGCCAGGAGACGAGTCCTGTTTTGAGGTGGTCGGCGATGTTGTTGATGAAGAGGTGGAGTCCGGCGCCGACGGCCTTGACGAGGTTGCCGAGGAACCCGATGGGGTCCTTGATGATCTTCATGACCGCTGAGGCGGCCTTGGCGAGGATGTTGAGGAGGAGGCTTGTCAGCTCCTTCACTGTCTTGATGACGCCGACGATCGCTTCCTTGGCCTTCTGGACGAGGCCCTTGTTGGCTTCCTGGAGTTTCTTGATCTCCTCGTCGATCTTGTTGAGTGCGGCGGTGTATTTGTTCGCGAGGTCCTGGACGAGCTGTTCGGACTTTTCGTTGACGGTGGCTTCGAGGTCGTCGAATTTCCCGGCGAAGTCGGTGGCGGCGTCCTGGCCGAACTGTTTGAGGTCGGCGGGGAGTTTGTCGACCTCGGTCTTGAGTTCGGCCCGCCCCTTGGCGATGCGGGCTTTGGCCTTGCCGAGTTCGGTGCCGATGACGTCCGCGACGGACGAGATGACGGTCTGCATCTTCGCCACGTAGAGTTTGCGGGCTTCCTGGAAGAGCTGGTTGGCTTCTTCCGGCATGCCCATGAGTTTGTCCTTGGCCCATTTCGCGCCGCCGAACATGCCTGAGTAGCGTTTGTCCTTGTAGGCCTTCATGCGGCGTTTGTGGTCGGCGGTGAACGCGTCCCGGGCGGCTTTCTCACCGGTGGTGAACGCGGTGTCGACCTTTTTGTCGAGGTCGGTGAGGGTGGTCTCGACGTCCTTCTTCGTGGAGTCGTAGACCTTCTGGAGTTTCGCGGTGGCCTCGGCCCGCCGCTTCTCATCCTTCGACTTGGTTTCGCCCTTGCCGCTGTCGACGTGTTTCCCGGCCGTGGCGCGGGTGGCGGTGAGGGTGCTGAGGGCCTGGGCGCCGGAGGCGGCGGCACCGGCCTTCGCGGTGGTGAGCTGCTGGGCTTCGGCGGCCCTGCCTTTGGCGGGGGCTTTCGCGGAGTCGGTCTCGGCGGTTTTTTTCGCGGACAGGGCCTGGTCGAATTCGGGTTCGTTGCCCTTGGCGAGCTGGTCCTCGGTGACCTCGGCGTCGGCCATGGCCTGGTCGTTGGCGGCGGGGCCCTGGGAGAAGTCGGTGACGGCGGGGGGCTGTTTGTCGGGGACGGCGTCGGCGGCGGGGGGTGCGCCGGGGTTGGGCGGGGGCTGGTCGGGGGACAT